>DALYUO010000004.1:36220-40812 GCA_031981225.1 Pararcticibacter sp. | reverse complement strand
TACTCCCCCTGGTCACATCCTCTTCGATAATCCCCACCAATTCAGGATGTTCCTCCAAAAGAGTGTCCAGCAGCCCAAACTCAGGGTTCCTGGCCCAATTGGGTTGTTCGAATTTCAGTGTCAGGGTGGTAAACAGGCGCATTTTCATATCGCTATATTAACATTATTTCTCCCGGATAAAAAATTGATTTTCACTATTTTATCCACTCTTTTGACTTTATGGACAGACTCTAACTAGAATAATGCCAAAACCCTTACCATGACTAAAGCAGGAATCTTTGATCGCTACCACCATATTCGGAAAGAAACTTATCTAGTTGTACTTTAACAGTCTCCTCTACGTTCAAAGTGCAATTTTCTAAGATATCATCTAATCTTTGTTTCAAACATTTTTCTAATTCTTTATGGTCATAAGGTTCTATATTATGATTATCATATAGTTTTACACTTGAGTAAAGATATTTATCTCCAGCAGGGCTCTTATTAAATTCGGATAACTATACGGTATAAAACAGGCTCACCCTCATACTCTTGTTCATCGCCAAGATATACTTGCAGGTCAACCTGCATTTCTATGTTATCTGGACTATCCAAATTTGCAAATGTGAATTGAATTCCTTCAGGTAGTTTTTTCTTAGTCATGCTGTAAGTTATTATTTCAAGGCACACTTAAGACATCTTTTCCTGAATAAATTGCTTTAATTCAATTTGAGTAGGTTTTTGTGCTGGAAATTGATGAATAGTGGCCTCTATCTCTCTAACTACTTGTGAAGAATACGTATCCATAGATTCCATAATGTTATTAATCATGTAAATGACCTCATAACCGTTTGTAATATCAAATGGACTGTCATCCGGTTCCCCTTGTAGCTTAGGATCGCCCTTGTCTTCCTTTCGCCATAAATAGCTTTTGGACAATGAAGACAGTCTAATTCTGGTAAATGCGTTTGTTTTCATCGGTAGATAAATTTGAAATATACGGTTTTAGGGTTTTTCTTGAAATTTTGACTCTCGCTCTTTAATTATATATGCAGCCTCGATGAGTTTTTCAACATACTCATAGAAGGAGAATAGATTAGCCGGGCAGGTATGGTCTGAAATGCTCGGTTCTGCTAGCCCAGCATGAAGCCAATCGCGAAGCTTCTTTCTACAGTCAGGTAGATGAACAAAGTCGAAGAACTCTTCAATAACCAAATGCGGATTACTTATTTCTGCTTCATTAAGGCGACGAGGATAAAAAGCAAGGGGTTTATTCTCATTTTTTGACATACACTAGTTTATAGGTGATTTTCAAATATAATCATAAGTTGAGAAATGCGGCCTAATTAGACCGCAGTTTTTTTAAATATTTCTATCACCTTTCTCTTGATTTTGTATGAGGCATAATGATTAAAAACAGCGATAAAGAAGCATTAAGAAAATTCGGAGAAAATGTCCGTAAGCTGAGAGATACTCAGAAACTAAGCCTCAGAGATGTATCGGTTAACTGCAATATTGATAACAGTAAAATTTCAAAAATTGAACAAGGCCAGGTAAATATTACTTTGACTACTATTTTAGAATTAGCTAAAGGATTAAATGTCCAGCCCTCTGAACTCATGAATTTTTAGCAGATACACCCACAGTTAATTCGGATTTTGGGAAATTATTTGTAAAGTCTTAAGAAGTGACTTTGAATCTAGAAAGCCTCCATATTGATAGGTAATCTCATTCTTATCATTTAAAAAACAAAGTGTCGGATAAGAAATACCTCCATCTATTGTACCTAATTCCAAAGCTAATTGATGCACCCCAGTATTGGCTCCGGTAGGTTTAAATTTAAATTCTCGACCTGAAAATTTAATCGCTTTGCGTTCTTCCGCATTCAGATACACTACATAAAAATTCTCATTTAGTAATCTGGTTGTTTCCTCATCATATTTAAGCGTTTGCTTCATCAGATTGCAGTATTTGCACCAATCTGTTTGAATAAAAACCATAACAGGTTTTTTCTTTACTTCCTGCAAGCCTTTTATTTGCTCAAAATCAACATTGATAACTTGTGCATTAATAGATCCGGTTAAAAATATAATGCAACCGATAGCAATTATTTTAAACAGACATATCCGATTCATTTTGATTTACACGTTACTTCTTTAATTCAATTTTTTGGGCGTTCGAGCGGGCTTTTTGTTACAATCTTTTTACCCGATAGAGGGTAAAAAGGATTTTCACTACAATCCCTAACGCAAAACCAGCAAAGTTCAATAAAACCACGACTTTACAAATCCGAATCACTCAATTTTCAGATCGACTCAGGTTGTAACAAATATAGGGTATTAGACTTATCTATAAAAATATTTAGATTAGCCTAATTAATAGAATTAGTAAAAAAAGAGCCTTTTAAGGCTCTAAGGCTTGAGAGAATATTTACTTTGTTTTATTCTTTAAGTCAGTTACTTCCTTTCTCATTTCTGAAGCGAGCGTTTTAATTTCCTGCAATCCCTTACGAACACGAGTTCCTGCGGCACTAACCCCTTTATTGTAAAACTTGTCAGCATCTTCTTCCATTGATGCTAGTAGGCTTTTTAATTGATTGAAATTCTTCATAATGTCGTTTTTTTAATCTAAACTATGAAAATCTATCTGCAATCAGATATTGTCAACCTTATATTTCATTAAAATTTGACTCATCCGCAATTGTTGGCTTAAAAAAGTGTAAAAATCTTAACCTTCCAACCTCGGGTAAACGAATGGCGTCTTTAATATAGTTTAAGCCTGGAATAAGACGATAACATTGAACATTCATGTCGGAATTGGCTTGATGTTTGTCGTAGTTCACAAAAATTATTAAACAAAACCGACATTTATGTAGTTTTAATTCAATATGAAAAAAGCCGCTGCTTTAAGTTTCGCAACATTTTACTTGTTCCTTACAACAGGTATGTTTGTATGTTTTGTAAGCTGCGGTACACAGAGTTTAATGGAACTTGCTTCCGATCCGACTACAAAAAGCCATCATCATAACGAGGAAAAAGCTCATTGCAAGGAAAAAACCGACAATCACTGCGATGGTGATGAAGATTGCTCTTGTTGTAAACAGCATGGTAATTATTCTGTAAAGGAGAATATTAAGCCTGATATTAATTTCCAATTTTTGGAGATACCGATAATAGCTGAGAATTCTCGCTATTTATTTTCTTTTATATCATATTCTTTTGAAAGTACAGATACGTGGCCAAAGAGCAATTCTCCGCCTTATTTCTTAAAAGAACCTCTATACATTTCTTTCCATTCTCTCCTCATTTGATTAAGTTATGGCTATGCTTTTAGCCCCGGACCTTAGTGTCCTTTTCTTCTTAAGTTAATCAAACCCAATATTACGTATTTAAAAAAAACTTGAAACACTCACGTGTGGTGTCCCTGTCAATTTGAATTGGAATCAATTTCCGAATTGATATTTCAAGATATTATAGCCTGGTCTCATTTTAAACTATAGTTAGGGGGAATGCCCCACCTATTAGGAAATGACCAACTGCTATATTCTTGCTTATTGTTTTTCATTCAATGCAACCATTAGATATAGAATAATGTAAAAGTAACTTCATTTTATCTATCGTATACCAAGATCATATTACTATGAAAAAAGCAGA
Organism: Pararcticibacter sp.; assembly: GCA_031981225.1. GTDB lineage: Bacteria > Bacteroidota > Bacteroidia > Sphingobacteriales > Sphingobacteriaceae > Arcticibacter. Next base: position 37,180 of record DALYUO010000004.1, on the reverse strand, counting down.
GTACAACGACAAAGATTTGATAGTAGATATACTGACTAAATCGTTTGAAACTAACCAAAGTGTTAATTATATAGTAAAACAAGATTCAAAAAGGTTAAGCCGGATTAGATCCCTTATGGACTATTCTTTTGAAGTCTGTCATTCCTTTGGAGATGTGTTTTTATCTGATGATAATAAGGCATGTGCATTGGTGTTATATCCTGATAAAAAGAGGACGACAATTAAATCCGTATTGCTAGATGCAAAGTTGATTCTTTCCTGTGTTGGTTTAGAGAATATAAAAAAGACTCTTGCGAGGGAGGCAATTATTAAGAAAATACAACCTAAAGAACAGATGTATTATTTATGGTTTATAGGTGTTGATCCGGCAAATCAGAATACGGGAATTGGGAGCGAATTATTAAAGGAACTTATAGAGGATAGCAAATTAAAAGAGAGACCAATCTTCCTGGAAACTTCCACATTAAAAAATCTCCCCTGGTATAAAAAGTTTGGCTTTAATGTGTATCATGAAGCGGAATTGAGCTATAAATTATTTTTTCTTAATAGGAGTCTTACTTAACAATTGTGTGTATGCTGGTATTTGGAACAGAAATGCACATTGTTACTTTTATTTTTGTGGTGCTGGAACTGCTGATGTTTGTTTTTCAGTTGTCCTATTATTTAATAAAGCCAAAAGATGAATATCGGAAATGGTATTTAATACTGCTATTGCTTTTAATATTTTATAACGTTACCGGAGGTCTGTTTCCCGATCCAAACATCAATATCCCTATTATTACACAAAATATTATTGCCTACGGCAGTGGATTTTTAATGGCCTCTTATTTTCCCTACTATTTTTATAAAGGCTTCGACCTTAGGTTACTTCGTTTTCATGCGATTTATGGCGTTCCCTTATTCTTAATACTGCCTTATGTAGTTTTTTTTGTAATTGCCTATTCTTTTAATAGGAATCTG
>DALYUO010000004.1:11680-36210 GCA_031981225.1 Pararcticibacter sp. | reverse complement strand
TTGCAATTCGATATGGCGTTATTATTCCCTTCTTTTATTCGTTTATTGTGCTCAGAGCTATATTAATTGCTATAGGTAAACACTACAAAGAGAATCGAAATCATCATTATTATATGGAAGAAATCGCTGTTTATTGTGCGGTTGTTCCATGGGCAGCAATGGTTCCTATCACGTATTTTCATTTTAGCCAGTTAGTTGAGGCACTTTTTACAAATCTGGGTTTTCTTGTTATAACGGGAATGTTTATTTATAAGTCTGTAAGACGAGCAAGAAAGGAAAATGCATTACTAGCGGAACTGGATTTGATTGTCACAGATCCGCTATCTATAACTAAAAATTGCAAAATATATGGCTTAACATGTCGGGAAACTGAAGTGGTCCTACTTATATGTCAACGGTTCAAATCTAAAGAGATAGGTGAAAAGCTTTTTATTTCAGAAAGAACAGTGAACAAACATGTCGAGAATATTTTTAGTAAGGTACTTGTGACAACAAGATTGGAGCTTATTCAGAAGATTGGGCGCTGACCAATTATCAGCTAATAATGATTATAATTTCAAATACGTAGTACCAACGTAGTAAAAATACGCAGCATCCGCGTATCAAAATACGCATCCAATACTTATTCTATCAATAATTTTCTAGTTGAACTTTGACCTTCATTTATTAAAGGAAGGTCATATGGATCTATAGCTACATTTTTTTGGCCCTATGTGATAGTTGTTGCCAGTAAACAGGCAAGGCCGGATTTATTTTTAATCTACTGCTATATGTTAATCAAGTACTCAGAAGAATTGTATGCCCAGATGGAAGCGCAATTGGAAAACATTAATGGATCATTGAAGGAAGCTATTCAAAATTTGACGGAATCGCTCTTTTGTATTACAACAGCCTTGAATCTTTTAAAAAGATTCATTCACGAGCATCCTTTTAAGGATCCTGAGGATGAGGTTGATTTTTTTAAGAAGATTAAGCCACGATTTTACAGCTGGTATATTTATGTGGTTGAGCTATATCATATACTTTCAGCTGTACCTAGTGGTACAGATCAGATGATCAGAGATTATTTTATGGATGAGCTAAAGATCATTAACAGGTATTTTACCATTCATCAGTTTTATTACCAGTACTTTCTGCGGGACGAGACCGCGATGGATGAAAACTATTTTCTACGTGTCAACCTGGTGCCTTTTCCAACCGGATCTGAACAGACCGCTGTTGATCCCGACTTCTCTACTAACCAGGATTATATGTTTTCCAAATTCCGGGCTTATGAGATGCTTAGGGCATTCCTGATAAGGAGGCTAAAACTTCTTTATCAAAACCCGGATAATATTTTTATCGCTGAATTACTTGCCGGGAAAAAAAGGCGTTGGTCTGGTGACAAAGTAGAACTCATTGAAGTTGCCTATGGTATTTATTATACCAATAGATTAAATGAAGGCAAAGCAGAGATTGGAGATGTTATTGAATGGCTGGAAGATAGCCTTCAAATTGATCTAAGCCAGGCTTATCGCATGTTTCTGGATATCCGCAGGCGGAAAACACTTAGTTATACCAAATACCTGGACGAAATGCGTGATTCAATCCACAAGCATATCGACGAAACCAACCGTTACAAACCAAAGACTCCAAAACGACAGAATATGTAATTGTTCAACTCAGGCAATAAATCTTTACCAACATTTTGAAGTTGGTAAAGCCCCGTCTGCACCCTCCCCAATTTTGCTCCCAGTGACAAACAAGATCTTTGACATTGGGGGATGAAGCATTATCCTGCGAGGAGCGGGAAATTTTGCGAAGGTGAGATTATATCAATAATCTGAAAGCGCATTGGCAGGCGAGGGCCCGGTTCGTAGGAACCGACGTGAGTAATCCCGAATATATAGAACCAGTATCCGCATAACGTTTGGTGCGGATACTGGATTACCAAGGGGGCATTTCTGCCCCTTTTGTGTTTGTGAACTTTTCAATACTATCAATAAACTTAATTTATATGTTATGTTCTTAAATGCGAATGAGATCCGGGAAAAAGTTTCCCTTGTCGATCTGTTAGCCCATTTGGGTTATGCTCCTGCTTATAAATCAGGCAAAGAATTGTTCTATCTTAGCATGCTCCGGGAAGAAAAAACTGCATCGCTTTGTGTAAATGAGCAACTGGGAATGTGGTATGATCATGGTGGGCCAAACCGCTCCGGTATTAAGGGAGGAAATGTAATTGACCTCGGACTAGCCTATTGGTTCCCTCTTTCCTTTCCAGAAGTGCTTGAAAAGATTAAGGATACCTGTTCTATTGAAATTTCAAAAATCCCTGCTCAAAAAGAATTAAATCAAAGGGCCAAACCCCGGATCGCAATTAAGCTTCCAAATTATAAAATTGCAGAAGTAAAACCACTGGGCAGTAATCCGGCTATTACCGATTACCTGCAATATAGAGGGGTGTGGGAAGCAGCTGCGGAACATCTGAAAGAGATTTACTATAATGTAGAGGACACGAAGAAAAATCGAAAGGCTTTCTTCGCAGCCGGTTGGAAAAACGAGAATGATGGGTGGGAAGTGCGGAATAAGTATTTTAAAGGTTGCCTGGGGAAAAAGGGAATGAGCTTTATTCAGGGAGAAGAGAATCAATTGGCGGTATTTGAAGGATATTTGGATTTCCTAAGTTGGAAACATGAAACACTAAACAAGCCAACTGTTTTAATCCTTAATTCCTTGTCTTTTATCTCAGCTGCTATTACCCGTTCTTCCAAATTTGAAGTGGTGGATGTGTTTTTTGACCATGATCAATCCGGTAGGCAGGCCACGCAGCAGTTTTTATCCGCCATTCCTCACGCCAAAGATCGATCAGATTTATACGCTGGCTATAAAGATTATAACGAGAAACATATGGCTGAACAAGCCGAATTATTGCGCATGACGTCGACTATTGATGTTTTTAAAAACCTTAAAGTTGGTTTTAACAGGTAACTATTTTACAAGACATTCTTTGAAGGAAGAATCTCGTTTTACCCTAACAATTTAGTTTTTTATTATGCAAAGGTATCGCAATCTGCTTTAAACCGTCAAGGGTATATAAACCCGATGAAGGATCGGGCCCTTGACAGTTTAGCAGATCGCTTCTATACCAAGCATTAAAAAACTAAATTTTATTGTTATGGAAAGCTTGATTTTAAACCTTCAGTCAGAAAAAGTGATAAACAATTACATCCAAGAGAACCATCTTGTAAAGTATGAGAAAGGAATCTTAAACGAGATCTTAACTGCTATTAAGAAAAACGATGCTGGATCTCTTTCCTGGTTTACCAGTTTTGGTACATCTTTAAAACATATTACCATGAATGTATATGCTTACCATAAACAACTGGAATTCGGCTTTACCGAAATCAGTTTTGACCAGCATGGATGGCTTCTAAGACCTCGATTTTTGGACAGGGAGGATCTCGTATTTGGAAACGTGGATCGATATTCAGAACATAGCATTATCCACTTAGGAAGGGGAGAAAACCATATCTGGACATACTCGCTTAATTATAGCTACGGCATGGCAGGCGGAGGAAGTTTAATATCGGTTTATGATAAACAATTTAATAGCCGTCAGGTTGCATTAACCGCTGGGCTAAATGAACTGAAGGAAATGATGTCAGCAAAACTCGGTAATAGTGATACTTCAAATTACAATCAATCTGTACTAACTGCTACACTGAAGGACATTGCAAAATTTGAGGTTAGTATGGTTCAACTTAGCTTGTTCTAAACATCTCTTAATGCTTTAATACAGCTATTCATTTATATAAATTGCTGTTTAGCCATATATACAGATAGGTATTTATTTATCTAAACAACTCTTTAAATAGTCTGCTAACTGAATAACCAGATATACAACTACCGGCTTATCTAACTAACCTTATAGCGATATATATAAATAGACATTTGCATGGATAACCCAATAGAGGTTAATTTATATATCTGTTTATGCCTTAATCTAAATAGCTACTTATAATAATAGCCAGGAAGTCTAATCCAGGCCATAAAAGGAGCCCCAGAAAGTTTTAGCCTTTATAAACACACATTAGCAATACCATTTTCTTAAAACGGTATTAGCCTCGGTCTTTGTTTTTTTACCGGCAAGTTGTGTTTTTGGGTACCCAAAAACTCACTTGCCTTTGACCTGCCTTTCCCTTTCAGGGTTAGGCAGGTCAAAGGAGTGAAAAACCGCGCAACTTGGTTTTTCTGCAAAGCGCCTTAAAGCCCATCTGAAGTCTAATGAAGAAAGCAATTAAGAAAGTCGGCAGGCCGGAAATGACATCCGGAAAACGTACTAAGATCATTAAAGCCCGGCTGACCGAAGACGAGTTTAATCAGATCTTGATTATTGAAAAAAGCCTCGGTATCACTCGTATGGAACTCATCCGGACCAGAGTGCTTTACAATTCAAGTAAGGTTTTGGTTGATGCAGCGGATCTTTTAAAACAACTTGATGCTATCGGTGCAGAAATGGGCAGAGGTGGAAACAACATTAATCAACTGGCCAGGCATGCTAATATACTCAATAATGAAGGGTTGCTGACTGAAAGCGTAGCCAGAGAGTTTAACGAACTTTTTCGATCCTACATTAATATCCAACAAGAATTGGAAAAAGCGATTCGGCAAGTTATTCGACTGATGAAATCTTAATCTATGATTGTAAAAATCCTCAATAAATCAGCTGCCTTTAAAGGGGTAAGTTATAACACGAGCAAAGTCGAAAAAGATAAAGGCGAACTAATGAAGGTACAAAACTTCGGGGCTTTACAAGGCTTGGATTATTTACGGCCACAGGATTACATCAATTATCTCGAAGCTCAATCTGCGCGAAGTACCCGGACAAAGTTTCCGCACAGCAAAGAGCAATTAAGCCATATTGCAGAACAATGGCTTAAAGGAATGGGTTATGGAGAGCAGCCATACCTACTGATCTTCCATAAGGATACGAAAAACAACCACATACACATGGTTACCACTCGCGTGGGAAAAGATGGCCGGAAGATCCCTGATTCTTATGAAAAAATAAGGTCATACCAGGTATTAAACCGAGTATTAGGAATGGATGAAAAAAAGGTTGCTTTAGCGGATCTGGAAAATGCTTTGTTGTACACCTTCTCCACCCGTGCGCAGTTTATGATGATTTTAGAAGCACAGGGTTACGCTCTAACTTTATCAGCAACTGATTATAAGATCAGCAAGTTTGGTAAAGAACTGGCTCAAATTCCGATAACGAAGGTAGATGAGAGAATAGCTGACCATCAAAAAGATAAAGAGCGCATCAGCCAGCTGCGGGGGATAATCGAAAAATACAGGTTAAAAGTAAATCCTGCAATTTATACCGTAACCCATGAGCTTCCTGGAGGAAAGACAAAAATACTTACTGGCTATTCTTCCAAACTGGCAGAGATGCTGAAGGCTAAGTTCGGAGTTCAAATACAATTTCATGCGAAAGATGATAAACCCCCTTATGGATACACCATCCTTGATCATGCGCAGAAAGCAGTTTTTAAAGGTGGCGAAGTCATGTCCTTAAAAGAGTTTACTGACCCCTTACAACCTGGAGCCAAAGAGGAAACTGGCCCTGCTCTTTCTGAACGAACGAAAGGGATATCCCAGGACGATCTGGTTTTTGATGAGGAAACTCTTAATGAATATTCAAGTGAAAATCAAAATCCAGATGAACGTCATACTATAAATGCTGAACATTCATCCGATCAGTATGATACAGGAATATCAGATGTTCTGCCTGAATTGCAAATAGATATTGCTGATGACATTGACGATGAGGCGATACATGGACGGAACCGGCGCAGGAAAAGGAAAGCAAGAACAAACTCTCGATAACTATATAAAATTTATGAAATGGTTATATTAATAGGCAACCAAAAAGGCGGTGCGGGTAAGAGTACGCTCACCCTGCTATTTGCCAATTATTTAGCTACCATTCGCAACCGAAGGGTAACTGTACTAGACATGGACTACCAACAGTCCATCGTTTCCAAATCTGAAAAAGCGAAGATTTTAGAAAATGAACCGGACTATGAAGTGATCCCCTCAGATCTCAAACATTTCCCCATGCTGCTGAATGTATTAAATAAGAATAAAGGGGAGATCGTACTTATCGACTTGCCTGGAAAGATGGATGATGACGGGCTGATCCCTGTGTTCCTGGCCGGAGATATGATCTTATGCCCGTTTAATTATGATGAATTTTCTGTGGACTCAACACTGCTGTTTGCGATGGTAACCAGGAAGATCAATAACCATGCGCCATTTATTTTTATTCCCAACCGTATCAAAAACACGGTGAGATACGAAACCAGGCTTGAAGTTGAAAAGGTATTACAACGCTTTGGTGTAATTACACCCGGCATTGCTGACCGCGTAGATTTTCAAAGGATCAGTACTGTGCATACACCTCTTATCCTGTTACCGGTAATCCTTCCGATCCTTGATCTGGTTTACGAAGCATATCTTTTAAAGGAGGAACAACCATGACAGGTATTAAATCCCTTGCCGATGAACTGAGGGAAAAAATCCGAGCACAGGACACAGAAAATGTAGTAACTCCTAAAGAAAACCCTCCTGACAAACCTAAAAAGCTGTCCTCAATTAAAGCAACTGATAAGGAAATTACATCATTATTTAATGCCCTTGATGTCTACGAGCTTTGCGGTTCTGACAAAATGCTTATTCGCCTTGATACCCGCACTACCAACTTGCTAAAGCAACTAAAGCTGGCCAAAGGTATTGACATGAACAAATTCATTGCCTACAGCCTGCAAGTTTTCCTGGAACAGCATCCGTGGCTCAGCTCTTATATTAAAGAAACTCTTAAAAACACTGACTTATGACATGGACAAATTTTTTATTGATCTTATTAGTGATTTATCTCACCTACTATGGGCTGAATGTAATCTTTGACCTTTTTATGGCTCGCAAACAACCTGGGTCCGAAAGAGATCAGGACGTATTGTTTTTCAACGAAGATATCAGCCCTGAACTGATTACTTATGAAGAAGAGTCGGAAGCTCCAGCACCTTCATCGCTTTTGGAAAATCCAGAGCCTGACACTTCAAAACAGTCCAATTTTACTTCAGGACTGCTTAGATCAACCGGAGCTGTCGGCATCAAAGAGTTATTTAATCTGGCAAAGGATGACCTCATCGAATATACCAGGGCGATTCCTTATTAAACTTTATAGCTAATGTGTATGATTTCTTCACGTTCACCTTAATCAAATTCCAGAATGAAAACCATTCCTCAATCTATGAAGGCAGCTTTGGCTGCCTTTTTTGTTGCATTGCCTTTTTGTTGCTCCGCTCAGCAACCACCCGGTATAAGTGAATTCTACCAGCTAAGCGGCGAAATGCACCGCTGGTATTTCAGCCTGTCCGATCTGGTTTTAGTGATTGGTGCGATCAGCGGAATACTCGGAGGTCTAAGAATCTATACCAACTGGCAATCCGGCAAACATCATCACATCGATGCTCAAGTTATGGGCTGGTTCTTTTCCTGCCTGTTCCTAACGCTGATCGGTGTCTTTCTCAGAGCTCTCTTCAGGGTCAATTAACTCTTCATTTAAACATTAACTTTTTAATTCTTACTCTTATGACAGGTAAAACTCAAAAACTGTTATCATTTGCTGCGCTGTTTACTGTAGCAGTACAAACCGCCTTGGCTCAGGGAGGCGGTGGCACAACCGGAATCAATGCAGCAACATCTTCGCTGACAAGTTACGTGGATCCGGTATCAACACTGACCCTTGCGATTGGAGCGGTAGTTGGAATCATAGGAGGTGTACGAGTATACATCAAATGGAATTCCGGTGATAATGACATCAACAAAGAGCTTATGGGCTGGGGAGGATCCTGCCTCTTCCTGGTTTTGGTGTCAGTGGTTATTAAGGCATTTTTCGGTGTCTGATGATCCGCAAATTTTCCATATACAAGGGGCTGCAGAAACCCCTTGTATATAAAGGATTTAAAGGAAAGTTTATTGCCTGGGGTATCGGGTCGCTTGCTTTAGGCTTGGTCTCAGGGGGCTTATTGGGTGCCCTGACCAATATGTATCTGGGCGGGATAGTAACCATACTATCCATTGCCGGAGGACTTTCCTATACCTTTTTTCAACAGAAGAATGGCCTACATTCAAAAACCCGCCACAAAGGAGTCTTTATACATCCCGTCAATTTAAAAATAAATTATGCAAACACATCAAAAGACCGCATTCAAAATGCCCTATGCGGGTATTGATCCTCATGATGGTCATGCTGTACTGTATGGGGAAAGAGGTGATTTTTCAATGATCTTTCAGATACGTAATCCTGTTTTACAGTACGGTGCAGATCCTGACGCTTATTCAGCTTACCATCACCTCCTGCTTAACATGATCAAGATTCTAGGTGAAGGGTATATAATTCAGAAACAGGATGTATTCTCCCGCCAAAAATATCAGCCTAAGCCTGCGACAGAATTTCTGCAACAGAAATATAATGAACATTTTGAGGGAAGGGAATATACCAGCATTAGCACCTACCTTATTCTGACACGTCAGGTTAAAAGAGGGGCATTTTATGTGTACGATAAAAAAGTGTTGAATGATTTTCATCAGCACCGGAGCAAAATATATGTCCTTTTGAACGGTTCAGGCTTAAGCCCTCATCTTTTAGATGAAACAGAGATCAACCGCTATATCACCGCTATCCTGGGCATGGAGTTTTCATCCGGACACGCTGCTCTAGACAATATACTTTCTGGTGATCAGCAACTTGGAATTGGTACAAGGGCAGTCCGTAGTATTAGTTTAATCAATACTGATACGATAGACCTTCCGGAAAAACTCGGCACATATACTGAAAAGCATGATGGTAAGAACCTTCGGGAATTCCCGGTTGATAACCTTTCCTTCCTGCATCAGGTACCCGGTTATCAATGTATCCTTTATAATCAGGTGATTGAGATTCCCGGACAACAGCTTACACTGAATAAACTGGAATTAAAACGTAAACGACATTCCGGTGTGCCTGATCCGGCTAACCTGATTTGTGTAGAAGATATTGATCAGCTCCTTATTGATGTGGCCAGGGAAAATCAGCTGCTGGTAAATGCTCATTATAATATTATAGTTTGTGCAGAGGCTTCTAAAATCAGCAAGGCCGCCAATTTTATTGAAGCAGCACTTTTCCAGCAAGGTATTATCCCTTCGCGCAACGCCTATAACCAACTGGAGCTTTTTCGCTCTGCTCTTCCCGGCAATGCGGTAGAATTGAAAAAATACGACTGGTTTTTAACGACCTCAGATGCTGCGTTATGCTTTTTCTTCAAAGAATCCATGCTGACAGATGAGGACTCAGATTTTCTGATCCGTTTTACCGACCGCCAAGGAATTCCGGTAGGTATAGACCCGGCGGATTTGCCGATGCGTACTAACCGAATAAATAATCGCTCAAAATTCGTTCTGGGCGGTAGTGGAAGCGGGAAATCTTTTTTCATGTGTGCCCTTCTTGAACAATACATGCTCTATAACATGGATGTAGTCATTGTAGATGTAGGACATTCGTATTCCGGCTTATGCGCATACTTTGGTGGCAAGTATTATACCTACACCGAAAAGAACCCCATCACTATGAACCCCTTTGCCATCAGCGAAAGTGAATATAATATCGAGAAAAAAGACTTTTTAAAAACGTTAATCGGGCTGCTTCTTAAAGGGGCAGATGGAACGATCTCTCAGGTAGAGGATACCGTATTTTCTAATGTGATCTCTGCATATTATTCGGAATACTTTATGCCGGAATCTGAAAAAAAGATAGATAACCTAAACTTTGATTCCTTCTATCATTATTCAGTAGAGAAAATTAAAGAAATCAAAGATCATGAAAAGATCAGTTTTGACCTTGATGAATACCGGTATGTTTTAAAGAAATTTTGCAGAGGCGGTGAATACGGATCGCTCCTGAATGAAACGTCTGATGCTTCCGTATTTACTGAAAGGTTTATCGTCTACGAAATAGATTCCATCAAGGAAAATAAGGTTTTATTTCCTATAGTGACTCTCATCATTATGGATGTGGTTCTGCAAAAGATGCGTCACCGGACAGGACAACGTAAAGCTTTAATCCTAGAAGAAGCTTGGAAAGCTATTGCATCACCCTTAATGGCCGGGTACATTCTTTATTTATATAAAACCATGCGTAAATTCTGGGGGGAACCTATTGTTGTCACCCAGGAGCTCGGAGATATTTTGGGTAATGCGGTGGTCAAAGACAGCATCCTGAATAACTCAGATACCATTTGCCTGCTGGATCAAAGCAAGTTCAAAGAGAATTACGAAGATATCGCAAAGCTGCTTTCCTTAACACCAATTGAACAGAAAAAGATCTTCACCATAAATCAGCTGGACAACAAGGAAGATCGTGGAAAATTTAAGGAAGTGTACATCCGCAGAGGATCAAGCGGGGAAGTTTATGGTGTGGAAGTTTCGTTATTTCAATACCTGACGTATACCACCGAAAAGCCGGAAAAAAATGCTGTTGAAACCTATATGCGAGCCTACAGATCTTACCAGGCGGGGCTGGAAGCTTTTGTTTCCGATCTGGAGCAAAGCGGCTTGAAGCTTGAAACATTTGTACGAAAAATTAATTCAGAGGGGCTACCCCCTGTCGGTTCTATAGAATATTTTAAACCTGATTTTATATGAAAAAGCTAATCTTAATTTTAGGGTTTTGCCTGATGATGTTGCCGGGCTTTACCCAAATCTACATCGATCCGGCAACAGCCGGTGCAACGGCAGCCCATTCGGGAATCATTAATGGACAGCTTAATAAAACCAACGATAACCTTACCCTGATTCAGCGCGGGCAACTGGCGGTAACAGGGCAACTAGTAGTAGTAAACGACTTGCAAAATCAAATCTATAAGGGGTTGAGTGAGGTGTCAGGCGTGGTTCGATCATTACTTGCAGTAAAGGACATTACTGAAATCAGTATTGACATAGTGGAAGATGTAAACAAAGCGGTCACTATTGCCCAAACCAATCCTGCGCTGTTGTTATTTGCGGAGGGGGGTGCCAGGGAGTTTAAAACTCGAGCTACCAACCTGGCGGCAGAGGTCAGTTCATTTGTATTACAGGGCGGTAAGAGTAATCTTATGGATTCGGGGGAACGGGCAAAACTGTTGAACAGGATTGTTAATGAATTGATGATCTTACGGGGCGTGGCTTACGGTATGTACCGCTCCATGTACTGGGCAAAACAGCGTGGAATCCTAAATTCCCTTAACCCCTATGCGGGGTACATCAATATAGACAAACTGATCGCTGATGATATTATCCGAAATGCCAAATACCTGAAGCAATGAAATATTTTGTTCTCTTTTTGATCTTGCTGGGCATAGTGCCTGAGGGATCAGCCCAGATAAATGTACAACTCTTGCATCAGCTAGTGGCCGAAAGCAAATCAGAGCATAGCAAGCAAGAGGAGGCTAAAAATAAACAGGCCATTACTTCTGCTAATGAAGAAGTGAACCGCTCTGAAATGAGCAAACTTAAAACCAAATACCGCGAATTGCAAAGCCGTTTCCAAACGCTCGGACTTGCAATAGATGCTGCACAGATTGGATTACAGGCTGCGCCTGTTATCACAGAAATCATCCAACAGCAAAACCTTATTTTCCAGCAAGCAGGCAACGACCCTTTATTGATCCTGCTTGCCTATAACGCTGAAATGGATATGGCTGATCAGGCCTATTTATTAAGTAACTACTTGTATGGGCTGGCAATAAGTTTCGGTGATCTAAACCAGATGAAATCCAGCGACCGCAAAATACTGTTTGGCCATGTTTTGACAGAACTGCGTAGGATCGCCGGGGCGTCGAGAGGGCTCGCAGCAACCATGTACTATGCCAGTAGGAAAAAAACACTTCAATCTATAAACCCCTTTGCAGACTTTATCAATGAGGATAAACGATTAGTTGATGACATCCTGCGAAAAGTCGAACTTCTTAAAAACCCGTGATCTCATGAAACACATTCTTTTTTTATTTTTAATATCGACGGGCTGGTTGACTGGGTTTGCCCAAGTGATGGTTTTTGATCCCAGGCACTTTGCCACAGTCAATGAAAACGGGGCAGTTCGTCTTGCGGCCGAAAGTACGCACAATAATTACCTGACTACGATCAATAAGAGACTGGATGATATTAACCTTAATATCTCTTCAGTTGTAATGGTACAAACGCTCATCCATAACTCTTTAACTCAGGTAAACAAAGCTCTCAAAAGCGGTTTGACAGTCGTGCAGATCGGGCAGATCTCTAACGAAATTATTAAGGAAAGTAGTAATATGATCGCTATAGCAAGGACGGATCCCGTGTTGCTTCTGTTTGCCGAAGATGTTGCCCGGCAAATGAAATCCCGTGGCGTTAATCTGGTCAGCGAGGTATCCGGATTCATCTTAAAAGAAGGTGATAATGTTCTGATGGATTTTGAAAAACGAGATGCGCTTCTCCGCAAAGTTATCCTGGAGCTAAGGGTAATGCGGGCTTTATGTTACAGTATGAGTCGATCCATGTACTGGGCAAAAGTGAATGGGGTACTGAAGACAGCCAACCCATACCGTGATTTCATCAACCAGGACACCAGACTGGTAAATGACATCCTGTTTAAATATAGCCTCCTAAAAAAATAACGATGAAAACAATACGAATATTAACCCTGCTCCTCTTTTTAGGGTGCAGGTTCGCTTTTGCACAAATGGTGATTAATGATGAATCTATCCGGTATCAGCAAGAGCGCATGGTGTTTAAACAGTGGGATAAGAATAAGTTTACCCCTAAACCCGGCTTTTTAGGTTTGAATCCCCTATACTGGCTAACGTGGGCCTGGCATCCTGATTACAAGAAAAAAGATTTGCGCCCGTTGGGGCCGATTGGGCCACAGACGCAACGCCTTGCTTTTGTTGCTGCCATGCAAAACACGGAGAATGCTTATAAATTACAAGCTGACACTTTACGAAGTACGGCAGTCACCGAAGCCGTCAATTATTCCGGTATTACCTCTGATGCCGACCCATTATGGCTATTGTACTACCGGCATGAATTTGATCCGCTAATAAATCAACGGGGTGACGGATTACTCAACGGCCTTACCCCAAAAGAAAAGGATTACCTGAATCGTAGCGGGGTATTGAGCTGGTACCTCGAAGAAAGTAATGCCTTGAATGAACGGCTGGATGCCGCTCGTAACACTACTGTAGATAGAGGATCCCGCATGTTAGCTTATCATCGCCTCCTGGTCGAATACCGCAAGCTGGCTGCAGCGTGGGATACCAAGAAGCAAAATGCCAAACTATACCTTTCTCTAGCGGAATCGGCGGATAAAGTTAAAGGTCGGGGCGTCCCGATTGAGAAAAATACCGGGTACAGAACGGATAAACAGATCGCAGATGATGTACTGAACAAATCCAAACTTTAAACGAATAGTTATGACAATAATCCAAATGATAACCGGCCTCGCCGGTTCTTTTGTGCAGGGTCAGCCCGTGAATGTCCCCGACTCGTTCAAGGATACATTTAATTTTCTACAGGGGAATGGCGTATATGAAGAAGGAACTATGCACTTTTTAAAACAGATGAAGAACACCATCTGGACGCATTATGATGCTTTCATTGCAGATGCACAGGCACTGTCAGCCATATTTATGCTCATTTTCTTTGCTATCAAATCATATGAGATGATGTCGGGCGACAAAAAGCTTGAGATTATGCCGTTGTTACGGCCTTTCGGCCTGGTAATGGTCATTCTCTGGTGGTCGACTTTTACAAGGGTGGTCGCTTTTCCGACTGATGTGATTGCCAATAAAACCGAAGCTATGTTTGACGGCAGCCAGACAGCAGTGAATGACCTTCGCCTCCAACGTGCCAAGCTCATGGTAGAAGTTTCTGATCAACTGCTCACTGTACAGGCCCAAACTGAAACAGCCAAAAAGGAGGCAGATACCTGGTATGAAAATGCATGGGAATCCGTCAAGTCTTCAGTAAAGGAAGGATTTTCCGAAGTTTGGAACCCGATTGTAGAAATGCGTAACCGTTTACAGGTCGGTCTGCAACTGCTTGCAACTTCCTTACTGGAAACAATTGCTTTGTGGTTTTTGCGCATATGCGTCTATGTGATCTTTATTATACAGATCATTTTTTCAACGATACTGATTATTCTTGGACCTTTTTCAGTGGCCGTCAGTATTCTGCCTGCTTTCCGGGATTCGTTTAGTACATGGGTTGCACGCTTTATATCGGTCAATCTATACTCTGGCATTGCGTATTTGGTAATGTATGTTGCTTCCCTTTTTCAGCAATATGCTATGGAAGCAGAAATTACCCGTTACCAGGAACTGGTTGGTACATCAGGAGCAAGCATGGAGAAACTTAGCGTGTTTGCAGGAAATGGTGTCCTCTCTTTCGGGATTGTTATCGGAACATTTATTATAGGGGCACTCACCATGCTTACTGTTCCCAGTATATCCACATGGATCGTTTCCACCTCCGGTATTACCTCCGCCGCTTCTTCAATGGGTAGAGGAGCATCCAATATGTCCCGCATGATGACCCGCATGATCACTAAAGCATAATACTTTATTCTTTAACTCCGATTTGGCTGCTCTACCGGGTGGCCATTTCTTTTAAATCCAATTTCGATGATCATCAAAAATATTGAAAGTAAGGTCAGGCTGGCCACCTTTCTATCTGCTGGTAGTTTCCTCACGGCCATTATTATGGTATTAATTGTCAGCTTTTTCGCCTACAAACAGGTAGCTGATGCCCGTAAAAGTGTTTACCTTCTGGATGCCAACAGCGTTCCGCTGCTGGCCAGACAAACGGATGTACAGGTGAACAGGGCGGCAGAATACCGGGCACATATCAATCTGTTCCACACACTCTTCTTTAATCTAACTCCCGACGATAAGTTTATCGAATATCAGATGAAACAGGCAATGTACCTGATTGATGAAAGCGGTGCCGCCCAGTATAATAACTTAAAGGAAAAAGGATATTTTAATTCGATCCTTTCCTCAAGCGCTGTACTTACCATCCGTACAGATTCCATCTACGTGGATGAAGCAAAAAAGTACTTCCGCTATTACGGTACGCAAAAGATAGACCGCAGAAGTTCAACCATAACACGCTCTCTAATTACCGAAGGCTACCTAAGTGATCTTAAAAAACGCTCGGACAATAATCCGCATGCCGTACTGATTACACGCTGGAAAACTTCGGAAAATAAAGACCTTGAAAATGTCCAGAAAAACAATTTCTGAGCAAGGTAACCAGGTTACTCTGTTCAGTGAACTAAGAAAAGAATTCGCAGGGTACTTTACCCTGCTTTCGCAGCGACGAAACCAGTTTTTGCAAAGATATCCAAGGCAAGTTTTTACAAGTATGCTGATCTGCCTGGTTACCTCTGTTGTGCTTGCATTTTCGGTAATGCGTCAGAAGAAGGTATCAATCCCATCAGGGGTGGGAAAGGCAGGAACCGAGATGACTTCCGGCTTGGGGCAGATACTAAATACCGGCACTGCACTGAAAGAAGTATTGGAACTGCAAAGTCAAGTTGAAATTATTCTTAAAAAAGACAGCCTGGATCAAGCCGATAGCCTTTTATTAAAAGCGGCAATCGACAGACTGGAATCTATTAACAAAAAATTAAACCCCAAGCCATGAAGATAGACTTTAAAAAGCCGCGGTACATTATACCGCTGATTATACTGCCTTTTGTGTGCATTTTCTTTTATGTCTATAAGAGCAGTTTTGGTAAAGAAACGCCACCCCAAGCAGGTAAAGACTCCCTGCAGGTAAATCTTGCCGGTGTATCTGATCAGGTCAGAAACCAGGCACTAACAGATAAGTTGGATGCTTACCGCAATGAGTATAAAAAAGCAGACGGTTATACTGCTATTGGGCAGATCCAGGAAGAACAGGCAAGTAGTCAGGATCCAAATTCTTTATATAACGATAAAGAAAAGCGAATGCTTGACTCCATTGAAAAAGCCATGAACCGAAAATATGGAATGGCCTCACAGGAAAGACCAGTCGGTTCCAATAGTAATTTCCCAGATGCTTCCCTTCCGATCAGGAAGTCACGAGCCCCACTGGAACAGGATAAGGCACTCGCTGAGGCCTTGGCAAAGATGAACCAACAACCACCTGTTACCAGTTATCGCCAGACTGCACCTGATCAAACAGATCCAATGCAGTTATTTCGGCAACAAATGGCTTTAGTTGACAGTATAGGGAAAGCCAATGATCCCGATTACAAGGACAAGCAGCAACAGAAGCAACAAGCCGAGCTGTTAGAAAAAGAGTTGAAGAGCAAGAAAAAATTGTCAGTCAGTAAATCTGATGCTAATGCCCATGTATTTAACACCATAACTGCCGAACACAACGAAACTTTTATTACTGCGATCATTGACCAGGACATTACCGGCTATGCAGGTTCACGTTTAAGGATCCGCTTATTGGAGGATATGATGGCGGGACGCTTTCTTGTTAAAAAAGGCACTTATTTGTTTGCCCAGATCTCCGGTTTTAGTGGCCAGCGGGTTAACCTGACCATTACCACTATCATGCAGGGAAAAAATATCCTACCCGTAAAACTGGATGTTTATGACAACGATGGGCTTTCGGGTCTGTATGTACCAGCCTCAGCCTTTAGGGAATTTACCAGGGAATTAGGTGGCAGTAGTAGCCAGGGCATTACGCTTCAACAACAAGCTGAAAATAACAACCAGCTGGTTATGAGTATGGTTCAGAAAATGTTTCAGTCAACAACAACTGCTGTTAGCAAACTGATTCGCCAGAATAAAGCAAAACTCAAATATAACACGAGAGTCTACCTCATAGACCCAGACGAATTAAAAGCCAATCAAAACAACTATTAAATCTTTATTTATGAAAACAATATATGTCATTTTACTGGCTGTGTTCAGCCTGTTCCAGGAAGTGTATGCTCAAAGCGTACCTAGTATCTACCGCAAAGACTTACCGGATATTTTTATCAGCGAGAATATTTCACTGCATATTATTTCGCCGGAACCTATTATTTATGCAGATATATCTACATCGGGAATAGCAGGCGATCTGCCAGTTAAGAATATACTTCGGCTAAAAATTAAAACAGATTCTTTGACTGTTGAGGCAGGCTATATTGGCGTAGTTACCATTATAGGAGAAAGTTTTATTGCACAGTATAACCTTCAGTATGCAGATGTTCTGCAACCAGTCATTAGTTCGCAAGTGCAAATTTTACCAGAGCAAATGCGTCCATTGGATGTGCCGGGTATCAGTCTGACCGGGCAGGAAATGAAAGATTATGCTTTTGCAATATTAAAAGATCACAGCAGATCTACGGTAAGGAAAGAAAATGCTTACGGGCTTAAAGCCAGACTAAATCATGTTTATACTATCGGTGATGATATATTTCTGGACTTAACCTATAGAAATGAGACAAACCTGGCTTATGATATCGATGAGCTGCGTTTCAAGATTGAAGATAAGAAGATTAATAAAGCTACCAACGTACAATCTATAGAAATTAAACCGGTTTGGCAGCTTTACCCTTTATCCAGTTTCAAAAAAACCTTCCGAAATATATATGTGCTTAAAAAAGTCACATTCCCAGAAAACAAGGTACTCAACATTGAACTCACTGAAAAACAAATCTCCGGAAGAACATTGACCCTGCAAATTAAATATCGTGATATATTACAGGCAGATACTTTCTGAAATCGTGTAGCAAAGATTAACCGCAGCAGGATGTTCCCTGCTGGATAGGCGGACATTTAACCGTTCCATAGCTGCAAAACACACAGCAGTCGCCCGTAAATGGCTTTAAGCGTGCCTGACAACTTTCACATTCATAAAAGTACTGGCAGGCATCGGTCGGCATTTCTTCTTCTTTTTGAAAGCCGCAATTGGGACAGGTAATTACAGAATTGAGCAGAATTGCTGTTGCCATGCGATTAATTGTTTTTGATCAAAGTGGGCTGGTACCCAATTTCTTTTATTTTATGATTGATGCTGTCGGCATTTGTCTTAGCCGGGTCATAGCGTACGATCGTTTCTGACTTTTCAAAGGATGTACGGGAAGTAGCAACACCGTTAATTTCCATCAAAGATCCATCAATATGTTTGGTACAATCCGCGCAGCTCATACCTTTAATATTCAGTTTGACGTAGCTGAACCTCGCTAGGCTTATAATTGCGGCTGATGGCTGAGGGGTTCTGTAAAACAAGGAAGAGTAATAAGGAAAGGCAATAAGCATTCCTGAACACAGTGTGACGATCAGTAAGAACTTTTTAGACTGCCAGAACGAACGCTTTTCCGGTTCGCAACAATCCACTTGCTGTCCCTGCGTGGTAGCCAGTTGCTGATACCAGATTATCGCAAAGATCAGAATAGTCAGGCCAATCATATAAGGGCGAAAGGGTTCCATCCAGTTAAAATAAGTTGCAGCACCGCTTATTCCGCCAAAGACGGCCAGCAAGGGTGCAATACAACAAAGAGATGCAGCTATTGCTGCAAGTATGCCACTTATCCAGCTTTTTCGAATTGCATTTTTCATACTCGTATTGTTGCTGATTGATTTTTTATGATACTGAATAATGGTTTGAGCAGATGTAGATGGGATGGGCAAACCGAATAGAATATCGTCTGACCGGACTTTCGCGATTGTATAACGCTGCCATTTTTCAATTTATGGAGGTGCTGTGAAATAGCTGGAATCGTCATTTCCAGAATATCGCTTAAATCACAGGGGCACAATTCATGTTCCTGATCTAAAAGGAAAAGTATTTTTAATCGTACTTCATTTCCAGCCAAAGCTACAACCTTGGAAAGTTCAGAAAAGGATTGCTGGTTTTCTTTTATGATTTCCCTGCAATTATTGATCTGTCCTAAATCAGCAAAAATTCTTCTGCATGCGCTCATATCAAAATATCAAGTTACAAAGATATGTATTTAAGCAGTTGCTTAAATATTGATTTTTCAAATAAGTAGACTGCATGTAACGATAAAACTTAAAACTCATTAAGAAAAATTCACAGTTTTTTTAAATCTCATCCTTTATTCAATTTACTTATGGAAGAAACGAAAGAACAGCAATCGCTGCACCGCTTCCTGCAATTCGGTATTTATCTTTCTGTAGTCCTTGATGTATTACTATTTGTTTATGCTCGCAAAATAACTGGCACTCCAATAAGTGAGCATTATGGCCTTTCACATTTTTTAGAAAGAATGGCCAAAATAATAATCTACAAGGATCCTTTAAACAGCAAGTTATTTATCCTGATCCTGATTTGTTTAGTTTCTGTTGGAACGCTCAGCCGAAAGAAAAAGGATCTGAACCCAAAGAATTCTATTGTATATCCATTGGCAGGGGGTCTGTTGATTTTTATTGGCGGACTGTGGTTCTATGAGAAGACCGGAGGGATCGTTTTCCCTCATACCAATTGGTATGATATCGGGTACATAACTTTCGCTTTTTTGGGTGCTATCCTGATACATATCGCAATGGATAACGTATCTAAGATCATAAGTTCCAATTTAGGCAAGGATAAATGGAATGTCGAGGGCGAATCCTTTATGCAGGCCACTAAGCCAAAGTTTACTCCGTACGCAGTTAATATCCCAACATTATTCTATTACAAGAAGAAAGTCCGTAAGGGGTACATCGTACTGGAGAACGTATTTCGGGGAACATTGATTTGCGGAGTACCCGGCAGTGGTAAAAGTTTTGGAGTAGTAATGCCTGTGATCAGGCAATTTTTGGCCAATGGCTTCACTTTATGTTTATACGATTTCAAGTTTCCGGATCTTGGTAAAGTTGCTTACTATCATTATTTACTGGCTAAACAAAACGGAAAATGCAAGAATTATGAATTCCATGTAGTCAACCTTAGTGAACCAGAAAGGAGCAGGCGTCTGAATCCCTGGCGGGCAGCCTATTTATCTACCTTGGCTGATGCGTCTGAAACCGCCGAAGGTCTGGTCGAGGCGATGAAAAAAGGAGATAAATCAGGCGGTAGTGATCAGTTTTTTACCCAGTCAGCCATCAACTTCCTTGCTTCGTGCATTTACTTTTTCAGTAAGCATAATGGAGGGGAATACTCAAGTTTTCCTCATGTACTAGCTTTCCTCAACCTGTCTTATGAGGACATATTCAGCACCTTGTTTAGCAATAAGGAACTTGCTTCATTGCTATCCCCTTTTATGACAGCCTATAAAGCTCGTGCTTTTGATCAGTTGGAAGGCCAGGTTGGAACACTTAAGATCTTTATTAGCCGTCTGGCCACTAAAGAAACCTTTTGGGTATTTTCCGGTGATGACTTCGATCTGAAGATCAGCGATCCGGCACATCCGGGGGTTCTTGTACTGGCAAATGATCCAAATACTCAGAGTATAAACTCGGCTTGTTACTCGGTTATTCTTAACCGGATAACCCGGCTGGTCAATTCCAGAGGTAATATTCCGGTAGGTTTGGTAATAGATGAGGCACCCACTTTATACTGCCATAAAATCGAAAATCTAATCGCCCAGGCCAGATCGAATTTGACTGCTGTCCTTTTGGGACTTCAGGAACTGCCTCAGCTAAAGCAGCAATATGGAAAGGAAACTGCCGCAACCATAACCGCTGTAGTAGGTAACGTACTTTCAGGGTCAGTAAGAAATAAAGAAACGCTGGAATGGTTAGAGCGGCTGTTTGGCAAGGTTAAGCAGGTAGGCGAAAGCCTCTCTATTGATAGGACTAAAACATCTGTATCCTTAAATGAAAAACTGGAGCCTCTGATTCCTGCCGGAAAGATCGCCTCTTTAAAAGCAGGAGAAATGGTCGGCATTCTTGCGGCTGACGCGGTGGAAAAATTTACCGGCCAATACGAAACCTCCGCTGTTAATTGTAGGATCAATCTGGATTTAAAAGCGATCAAAAAAGAAGAACAGGCTTATCGAGAGCTCCCAGTTTACTATGATTTTAAAGGCCGGAAAGAAGAAGTGCTGCTGCAAAATTTCAACAAAATAAATAGAGAAGTACAGGAGATGGTCAGGCAGTTTAAACCTATGGCAGCAGCTCAGCCTACCCCAACATCAAAAGGATCTATGAAGCCAGGTTTCAAAAAATAAGTCTTTTCCGGCTTAAGATCCTCACTCATTTTTCACTTAAAAACTAAAAGTTATGGAAGAATTAACTGGTACTGTAGTTCTGGTTCACCCGGAACTTATGAATGATCCTGTGAACCGTCAGGGTCAGGTTGGCATTGTTGCCACAGCAGACCTTGGACAAGATGAAGTATTTGTGGGTTTTGGCAAAGGGCCATTAGGTCTGTATTCGGTCGATGCACTGCTTGCATTAAAACCACACAATGAAATCTATAAAGATCTGCTTAGCCATGTTCGAGAACTGGCCCCCCAGGATTTTAAAGCCATGCTGCGCATCAGTATGCTCCTGGAAGAGGGTTCACCCAAACAGATTAAAGATGCAATGGAACTGGCTATGACCAGTTACCAGACTTTATCTCATAGTACAATACCCTTACAGGATAAACTGAATCCAGTCAGGGAACAAAGCCAGGCTGAAGAGGGGGACTATGTTCACACTCGTTAACTGGCTTCAATTATAGAACTTATGAAATACCATAAAAATAAATGTTATGGATGAATTGATAGATAAAGTGGTTATGGTGCATCCCAACCTGACCCAGGATCCTGCTAACAGGCAGGCGCAAACGGGAACGATTACAAATGTCGTGCACGAGAATGATGAGGTATTTGTGCGTTTTGATGATAATAGTATAAGCTTATACAGCTCTGACGCTTTATTCTTATTAAAGCCAGCATCTTTAATACTGGAAAGCCTTCGTTCCGCTATTTATGGGATAGATTATCTGGATAGTAAGGATATCGTGGGAATTCTTGATGTCTATGCACTTCAGGCTTCAGGTCAGATAAAAGAAGCACTGGAACTTGCAATCAGAAATGAAACTGTGCGTATCGCTTCCATAGTATTCGTAGACGACTGGATCGACCGTAGCTATACGGATGAACAAGACCGTGGTCCAAGCCCAAATATAGGCCGATGAACCGGAACGTTGGGCGTAAAGGTATTATCAGCTGCATTACTTTTCTGCTCCTTTTGTCACCGGCAAAAATTATCGCCCAGGATATTACCCCGCCAGGCGTGCCAGTAGTAAATATCAGTCTGCCTTTAGCTCATTTGATCGTCACCTCATCCTTTGGATGGCGTATTCATCCAATACTTGGCAAACCAGATTTTCACCGTGGAGTGGATCTCGCCGCCCGAAATGACCCCGTTTATAGTATAATGGATGGTATAGTTTGCGAAACAGGCAGGCATCATATTCTGGGCAATTATGTGAGAATAGATCACGGGAATATTCAAAGCCTCTACGGACATCTTTCTCATACGCTGGTCAAAGCTGGTCAGACGGTTTTGGCGGGTCAGCCAATTGGTATCACCGGATCCACAGGAAGAGCGACCGGGGAACATTTACATTTCAGTATCAGGTTCGGTGAAAAGTATATACATCCTTTGCTTTTCCTTAAAACTGCAATGGAATAACAGGCATCTAGCCCACCTTTCACTAAAAATTAAGACTTATGAAACAACATTTAAAGAAAGCACAGCAATCTCTTGAGAATAAACTCAACCAATTGTCAGAGGGTGGAACTATCAGTCTAACCTTGGATGAAGCAACCGTTTACGGCGTAGATCAATCTGATTTTTTGCCCGCAGAAGAGGAGGTGGATGATGGCCGGTGAAAAAGCAAAAGCCCTGCATATTCAGGTTGCTGAAAAATTGATCGAACAGCTTAAAGCAGGAACAGCACCTTGGCAAAAACCCTGGAGCAGCGAAAATCTGCCAGCTTTTGAATTGCCTTATAATGTCCAGACCGGTAATCGCTATAAAGGCATCAATACATTAATGCTTTTGCTTGCGGAGAGGGATGATCCCCGATGGATGACCTTTAAGCAGGCGGCAGCCAGTGACTGGCAAGTTAAAAAAGGCGAAAAGGGTACCATGATCCAATTTGTTAAAACAACGGATCAACAGACCAAGCGAGATGAAAAAGGGAAACCGGTTTTAAATGAACAGGGCCAACCCGTAAAAATAAATTTAAAACTCGCGAAACCGATTATTACGTCGGCCTGGGTCTTTAATGCTGAACAGATCAACGGGATCCCTTCTCTTGAAAGGCAAGACACCAAGTCTTTAACTTGGGATCCTCTTGAGCGTGCAGAAAGCCTTATTAAGCAATCCGAGGCTGTTATTCATCACAAGGCAGGCGACCGTGCTTTCTACAGCCCTATAGCTGATCAGATTACTATGCCTCTCCGCGAACAATTCGATGCACCAGGTAAATACTACGCCACCCTTCTGCATGAACTGGGGCATTGGACTGGGTATACAGACCGTCTGGATCGAAGTATCATTAACAAGTTCGGGACTGAAGATTACGCCCGCGAAGAACTCCGGGCAGAGATCGCCTCCTTATTGATTGGCCAGGAACTCCGGATCGGCCATGACCCTGGGCAGCATGCCGCTTATGTTGATAGCTGGATTAAGATATTGCAAGAAACCCCCTTTGAAATCCATAGTGCGGCTGCTGATGCGGAAAAGATCTTTAACTACCTCACCAGCATAGAAAGGAAACAGGAAATAAAGGCCGAGACAAGTACTAAATTCTTGTCGACAGGCGATGAAATCCCCTATAAGGATACTGTATATAAAGTGCAGGGGCATTTAAAACAGGGCCGCCTCCGCATGGAAGATCAGAGCAATGGAAACACTTTTATCCTTTCTAGGTCTGACGGTCTTTATGGATCCTTACTCCATGCTAAACAGGAATTAGTTACTGGTAAAATAGTCCAAATACCGAGTGAAACACTACTAGCACCACAGCCGGAGATGGCTTATGGTATAAAACGATAACAAACCCTTTAAATCTTTCTTTATGGAAACTTTATTTTTAGAAAAGGAATTGCCCTTTACTGATCTGGAAAAGCTGGGGCTTTACCGGAATGGTAGCCTAATCCTTGAACGTGAAGATCTGGATGCCTTGCTATCCGGCAGGCGAACAGACCTCATTACACTTAATGAACTGCAAAGTGATAGCTTTCGTATTGAAAGACTGGATGCCAAACTATCGCTGGACAGATCGCCGGAAGGAAAGATAACAGTTCAACTCCATCCAATTTACAAAGAAGCGCAGAAACATCCTTTATTGATAGATGTAGAAGCCGACCAATTGGAACTGGGTACGCTCAGCAATGTTCAAAAAACCTACCATACACCGGAGGGCAAGAAGAAGTCCTGGGTGATCGAATACGATCCTGAAACCAAGGAGTTTATATCCTATGACCCCGATAAGGTCAAAGTACCGGAAAAAGTGAATGGGGAGTCCCTTTCAGATATTCAAAAGGAATTGTATCGGACTGGCGG
>DALYUO010000004.1:8038-11670 GCA_031981225.1 Pararcticibacter sp. | reverse complement strand
GGCGGCCTTGTACAGCTGTCTGATGGAACATTACTACAGCATCGTGCGAGTGAACGAAAAGGAATCCTATCTGATCGTGCCGCACTGGTGCTTTCTGTATTATTAGATGGTGGTCTTTCCTATTTGGTTATAAGAGGTCTTCGGAATATCTTAAATAATCCTAACCCCCAAAAGGACGAATATTCAGAAGCTTACAATCAGGTAAGAAGAGAAATGGAAAGGCAGCGAATTGAAAACACGCCACCTAATCCTGACCTTCAGTTGCAAGGAAATAATCGTAAATCACAGCATAACAGAGGGTACGGACGTGGTGCCTCCAGGTAATCATGCTTCGTGTTTTAACTGCTTTGGGCATCAAGCCCCAAGTGCAGTATTTTTTTGAACCCTGGCTGGAAGTAAGCTCTGAAACAGAATTACAGTTTCCTTATATAGATCAGGCAAACAGCCGAAAACAAGGAGAAGTTATAAATACACGTGGTAGCCTTATTCCGTCAACAACCGGGATTTGGTGTGCGGGTTCTCATCACCCACATACTGTCAGACATAGCTTCCTTTTTTATTCAGCGATAGAAGTCCTAAGTTTTTGTAGCATGAATACAGATTGGCTGGTAAGGCCAGGTAACGTTGCATTTTCAGCATTTGGTCTATGTCCTACTGCCAGTCAGGTTGGGATACTCCGATCCAGATTTCCCAATGCTCGTCTGCATACTGTTTTTGGAAATGATGTATTAGGAAGAATCACGGACTGCAAAGTTGCTTTATGGGCTAAAAGAAAGGATGCTCATTTTCAAATGTATCAGGATATAATTATTGCACGATACAACAGTAAGACTTTCAGAATGCCCGAGCCAATATTTTCTCTAAACCTCTTTGAACAGAAAAGTAGTCTTCGGGCAGGCATCCGTACCCATAAACCAAAAGCAGGGTTTGCCACTTTTCTTGAACTCCTCAAAGAAGCATCTTGATAAAAGATAGCAGTTCCAAACACTAAACTTATGATTCCAGAGCAATTTAAGGTCAACACTTTGTTGAAAGTAAACATATTTGGCCATGAGGTTGATGTGAACTATGCCTATTACTGGCCAAGAATAAAAGAAGAGCAACTAAAGCTCAAAGATGAAGGTCCGTTGGTTAGCCACATCGAATTTCGCTCTGATTCTAAAATTATCAGTAAAACTGGCTATCGTTCACATTTCTTTCACAGTGCCCTCCTGGAAGATACCACCTATGAAACAGTTCAGCAGCTTGTAACCGAAATCGGTGAGATATTGGCCAAAGAAAACGGCTATGAGCCCAGATCTCCAACCAATCAAATGAGTCTCTTTTAATCATTACTGTTTTTCAATTTTCTATTTATTCACTCATTAAAATCAAATTATCATGAACGAAAAAAATCTGGATTACCTTAAAAAAGTTCTGGACAACCTCGGTTTTGGAACCCGGCTTAATGATGTCCTGGAAACTGCTATCCGCCGGGAGATCCCCCGGTTTACATTGGGTTTAAACAATACTCATAGGCCAGCTGAGCTAAAAGATCAGAGCATACCAAAAACAGACCATATTCGCTTTGAACTGAATTTTAACAAAGCAAAGGAAAGTGACATGTACTTCCTGAATGATTACCTGGTTACCCTCCGTAAACAAGGAGAGCCAGTACCGCGAATACAAACATTTGATTTGGAAAGAGATCATCGTATCACGGCTTTACAGGCATGGAAACTATTATCAGGTTTAGCTTTTGAAAAAGATGTTTATCCAAAACAGAACAGCGAGGAAAAAGCTGCTGAAAAGCCGGAGAAAACAAGGGTATGGTTTAAATTAAATCTTGACGTTACAGATGCTTACGGCAACCACCCATTACGCACATTTTATCCCGAATATCAATACAACTTGTCAGATAGCTTGGCTAAATATCCGTTGAAAGGCTTGGAAGATTCGACCAAAAAAGAAGAAGTATTAAAAACCTTGAAATATGGCAACTTCCAGGATGCAGAACTCACCATCGGGAAAAAATCAATTGCTGTATTGCTTGCCGCGAACCCCCAGATGAAAACCATTGATATCTACGACAAAAACATGAGAGAGATCCGCGATGAAGAGGTCTTTCCTGAAAGATCTGCTGGCCCAGCTATGAAAGCGGAAACCCCCGCTGGGGTAAAAAATAGAAAAAACGCTGTAACCCAATCGGCTTCAGAACAGACGGAACAACCGTGGAAGCAAGAGCCGGAACTGGAAAGCGCCAAAACTATAGGGAGATAAGCCTTTGTGATTTCCCCTTGCCTTGCAGGAGAGCGGGTATCCCTTTACGCATACGTACCACGTCGGGTACGCTTTAGCACCGGGATTTCCCGCACACCTTCAGGCACCCACGCCTGGAAAGAACAGCCCTACACCTTCCCGTTTTTCAAACGGCTGGGCTGTTCATACCAGGCTTCATCATTCCCGCCCGCCTTGAGGCTGATCATTTCCACTTTTTAAATCGTATAAAATGAAACGTTTACTACAAAAGGTCGACCGGATCAGAGCATCCGGAACAGC
Organism: Pararcticibacter sp.; assembly: GCA_031981225.1. Lineage (GTDB taxonomy): Bacteria > Bacteroidota > Bacteroidia > Sphingobacteriales > Sphingobacteriaceae > Arcticibacter. Next base: position 9,132 of record DALYUO010000004.1, on the reverse strand, counting down.
TATGCTAAATCTGGATCCGATCTCTCCCTATTATAATTTGTCAGGCAAAAGATTCAAGGTTGAAAGTATGGGTACTCCAGGTTACAAATGCCGGATTACACTTTTAATCAATGATAAACCAGTGGATTTTACCATAAACGATATCATCTGACCAAACTCAAATCCAATTTCACTTAAATTTTTCAAGCATGGGTACATTAAGATTACGAACCCCAATTAGCTATTATGGAGGTAAGCAAAAACTGGCTGCCAAAATAGTTTCTCTCATTCCCAGGCATACTCTTTACTGTGAACCGTTCATTGGTGGGGCAGCCGTGTTTTTTGCTAAAAAAGCTTCACGGGTTGAAGTGATCAATGACACTAACCGGGAACTGATTAATTTCTATAAGATAGCCAAAGAGGACTTTGTAAGCCTTGAAAAGGAGATACGTATTAGCCTGCACAGCAGAGATTTACACCGGAAGGCATCAGTCGTATACAATAACCCCGATATGTTTTCTGATATCAAAAGGGCCTGGGCAGTATGGATTTTGAGTACACAATGTTTCAGTTCTCAACTGGATAGTGCGTGGGGATTTGATAAAACAGGTAATAATACCACTAAAAAGATCAATACCAAAAGACAGGGTTTTACAGAGGAACTGGCTATCCGGTTGCAAAACTGCCAGGTCGAATGTGCCGATGCATTGTATATTATTGGCAGTCGCGATACCGCAAACAGTTTTTTCTATTGTGATCCGCCCTACTATAACAGCGACTGTGGCCACTATGATGGTTATAGCGAACATGACTATGAAAGCCTACTATACTTGCTAAGTAAGATTAAGGGCAAATTTCTACTTTCTTCATATCCTTCGCCATTACTGGAAAAATATACTAAGGACTTTAAATGGCATAAATGGTCTGTTAATCAAAAAGTATCGGTGAATACCAGAGGAGGAAATCCAAAAACAAAAACAGAGATGCTGGTTGCCAATTACCCCATCTCTGAACAATTGAAAGTTATATGATCCCCTTGCTATATCACGGTTCCCCCGGATTACTGGGAAACACGATTGAACTTAAATCAAACACAGGAGTTGGCTGGAATACTT
>DALYUO010000004.1:6505-8028 GCA_031981225.1 Pararcticibacter sp. | reverse complement strand
TTTTACACTGGGAAATGGCTTCTATACTTCTGTCAGCGAACCTGCCGCCCGGCTTTTCAGCCATATTGGTTTGCAGTCTCAACTGCTTCGTCAAGGTAAAGATCCGGGTGATGTAACTATTGGCAAGATTTACCAGATACTAGTCAAAGATGACATCAACATTCTTGATGAGCATAGTCCCCTGGATCCTCAAACGATCCGGGGTATTTTGTCGCGGGCGGGAATCCGGGAAGATACTATACAAAGTCAGTCTGATGCCTATCTTTCCAAACTGGACACAGTAATAAGCCTATTAGTATACGGGAAAAATTGTGCCTGTAATCCTTATGAATATCTGATTAAGTCCCTTGGCTTTGATGCTTTAAAAATCAATGAAAAAACATGGGATAACTGGGACTATTACCCATCTAACATAGGAGTAAATTGGGAAAGTTTCAATGAAAACTACGGCACCAACCCACCAACTACGGTTGTGATTTACGATACCAGCAAAATAAAAAGCTTTAAATTATTATGCTACGCGGAACAAGTGCCAACATTGCCTTGGGAGCAAGAAATGAAACGGGATCTTATACAATATAGAGGAAGGTGATAAGAAGTTATTTACCAGCTAAAAAGAAAGATTAATATGAATGACGTCTCTTTTGGTCATAAACCCATTGCTCGAACTGTCGTTCTTTTTGTTTGCGTTGAGCGCGTTTTTTGGATCTCGAGTTAAGATATAACACAAACAGAAATAGTACTCCAAAAGCAACTGGAACAGCAATTGTGGAATTCTTCATGCTTATGCCAGCGAGCATAATGCCGGTAACAATAATTGAGGTGAGAAGGAAAAGAAAAATAGTTTTCATCGTTTTGGGTTTTAGTTAACGAGATAAACCAAAATGGTATTTGCTTAAACAAATTTAACTAGAAAAAAAATAGGAAACAACGATGCAACTAAAATTATTAGTAAATTTAACTTATATGAGGACTATTCGGAGAATTATGGGTTATAATGGAAAGTGCACTAAAAGGACATATTTGTTTAATTCTCAACATTGGGGTTTTTATAAACAAATGAGACCTAATATTAACTATTTGTGATATAATAGCTTAAAAAAAGATAGGGGTTCATTTGCATTAAGATTAATTCTTGATGCTTTTAATCGTTAATTTGCATGTTATTATGGCAGCAGCGGATCAAATTAAGAGCTTAATAAAATCTTTTGGGGACAGTGATGAAGACAGGTTTTTTGCCTCAGCTATGCAAATTGCCGCTTCTGAAGCACGTCAAGGACATACCACATTTGCTCAAGAACTTAAATCTCTAATCGAAAAAGCAAGGAAAAATCGTTCCCTGAATTTTATTGATCAAGGAAAGACTATATCAATATCCCAACCTAAGAGGGAATTGCATGAGTTGATTGATGTTTTCCAGCCAAAAATCAAATTGAATGATATGATTTTGGCTCCCAGTATATTTAGTGCTCTCTCCAAATTACTTGAAGAGCAGCAGAAATGGGAGATACTTAAACAGCATA
>DALYUO010000004.1:5587-6495 GCA_031981225.1 Pararcticibacter sp. | reverse complement strand
GCCTCCAGGTTGCGGCAAAACCATGACGGCTCAAGCGTTAGCAGGCAGTCTCGGTATTCCGGTTTTTATCATTCGTTTGGATGGTTTGATGTCTAAGTTTATGGGAGAATCGATCACTAAACTCCGATTGATATTCGATGCGATGCCGGATCACAGGGGGGTGTACCTATTTGATGAATTCGATTCCATTGGTTCCCACAGAAACCAAGGCCAAGACGTTGGAGAAATAAAAAGAGTGTTGAACAGTTTTTTGATCAATATCGAAAAAGATCAAAGCAACAGCGTTATCATAGCCGCAACTAATATTCCTGATTCATTAGACAGAGCGCTTTTCAGACGCTTTGATGATATAATTGAATACCCTTTGCCGGGAAAAAAGGAAATACAGGATACATTAAAGAAGAATTTGGCAAGCTTTGGTTTTAATGAAAAAGTCAGCTTCTCTAAAATTGCTGATGAAGCTATCGGCCTAAATTATTCGGATGTCGTAAAAGCATGCGAAGAGACCATTAAAGAAATGATCCTGACCGGATCGAAGGCCTTAAATAAATCTGATCTGATTTCTTCATTAGAAAAGAGGAAATCATAATGGCCGACCATATTAACTATCCCCATATATCTATTGAAGGATTCACCAACGCCGAGAAATATACGTATCCTCAACAAGTAGTTGTTAAATTTCCAGTAAAACCACGAAACAGGGCTATACATGGAAACCGCATACTTCAGGAGTTGGAAGTTATCAGGAATCAGTTTCAGATTGAAAAGAATATCGATCTGCCTGATAACATTGTCCGGGACGATGCTATCTATGTCGAAATCGTATCTGATTGGGGATTTGAATTAAAATTCGATCAGCTGAATGATAACAAAGATCAGCCCCAATACCAAATTCTGAACATTCGCAG
>DALYUO010000004.1:4768-5577 GCA_031981225.1 Pararcticibacter sp. | reverse complement strand
CTGCTGAAGAAAAATACAGATCGAATGTTGTCGTTATGCTCACCCAGGGAGGAATAAGCCATTTCATCAAAAGAGTGGGCCTATACCTGAACGAAAATACTAAAGACAAAAATGGGGTTTTAACGAATACACCGAAGGCTAATGACCTGATTGCAAACATTGAAAGTATCAAATTAGCAACTTTGAAAGCTTTTTGGGCGGATTATCCTGAAAATAACTTCCCGGAAGACGATCAGGAGGTCTGGTGGGAGGTTTGGTTGCGTAAAATGAATGACGGCGAAGATAAAGTCGTTAAAAACCTGACAAGCATCGGGGCGCAAATTGGTGGTTCAAGACTTGAATTTGCAGAGCATACCGTGCTATTGGTTCGTGCGACAGCCATGCAGCTTTCACAGTCCTTAATTTTCCTGGATAATTTGGCGGAACTGCGGAAACCGCAGGAAATGAATGATTTCATTACACATCCTGATATTACATCAACTGATAAAGAAACGTGGCTGAATGATCTGGTGGGCCGAACCGACATAAGCTTTGATAAAAATAGCGTATTGATCTGTTTGTTGGACAGCGGGGTTTCTAATATGCATCCCCTTATTACCGGTGCATTACCGGATGATCACTTGTATACCTATAATGCAAGCTGGGGAAAATTTGACAGTGTAGGTTCCGGCGGACATGGGACCGGTATGGCTGGCCTTGCTTTATACGGTGATTTGACGGATGCCTTAGCAAGCAGCCACCGAATTAAGCTTTTTCATGGGTTGGAATCTTTTAAAATCTTTAACCCGGCTTCTCCAAACGATCCTGAC
>DALYUO010000004.1:0-4758 GCA_031981225.1 Pararcticibacter sp. | reverse complement strand
ATATGGGGCTATTACCGAGTTGGCTTGCAGTACACCGATTGTTGACCGGCCTGACAACCCAAGACTTTTTTGTTTGTCGGTGACCAATAAGCACTTTATTTTTAATGGAAGACCATCATCCAGTTCAGCTTCCGCAGACAAGATTGCCTTTGGCAGCTTTCTATATCCAATACAGCCTCAGCTATTATTAGTAAGCGGAGGGAATGTTGAAATTTCGACTGCAGCAGATTATCCTGATAAAAATTATTATGAATCGATCCACGATCCTGGGCAGGCTTATAATGTAATCACGGTGGGAAGCTATACCCGCAAAGATAAATTAATATCTGCTACCCTAAAGCCTTTGGCCGCACATGGAGCCTTCGCACCCTCAAACTCAACATCGGCAACCTGGGAAACTGTGATGGAAGGCGGGAATATCGCCGATGATTGCTCCCATTCAGATACCTTAAGGTTAATTACAACGCATAGCGATTTCCGAGTAAAGATATTTCAGACATTTGGGGATACCAGTGCAGCAGTAGCTTTAGCCGCGAATATGGCAGCCCAAATCAAAGCAGCCTATCCGACATACTGGCCTGAAACTATCCGAGCGCTGATGATCCATTCAGCAGATTGGACACAGGAGATGCTACGGGGCAGAAATTTGAATCTGCAAGATGACCGGAGAGCAGTTGTGCGATCCGTGGGATACGGCGTGCCATCGCTGGAAAAAGCACTATACAGCGCAAAAAATGCGCTAACCATCGTCGCACAAAATACAATAAAACCATATCGAAAGGAAAAATCTGCTATCAAGTATAATGAATATCATTTTCTTGAACTTCCGTGGCCATCGGATATTCTTAGGGACGAGATTGGGGATAAAGATGTCACCTTAAAAGTAACACTGTCGTATTTTATTGAACCAAATCCGGGCAACAGGCAGTATGCCAGTAGTTTCCGATATCACTCTCACGAACTTGATTTTAAATTGATAAAGCCTCTTGAAAAAATCGGGGATTTTAAAAGACGTATCTCGGCAGCTGCAATGGGCAATGAAGAGGACGGAGAAGACAAGCCGGATCTGAAGGCGGAAGAATGGACTTTACGGGAACGTATCCGGAGTAAGGGCTCAATCCGAAAGGACTTTATCACCGTTTCAGGCATTGAATTGTCAGGCAGAAACTTGCTCGCAGTATATCCTAAAAATGGATGGTACAGAACCAGAAAGAATATGAATATGTATGATTCAATTGTCCGTTACAGCTTGGTGATCTCCATTGAAACCGAAGTGCAAAATGTCGATATCTACGAGCCCGTAAATATCTTGGTAGAGAACAAAATCCCTATTCAGCCATAGCACTTCAATTCACCGAAGTTAAATTATTTAGCTGACTGCGCTATACCTCATATTTGGTGCAATATGATTGGCAACGTGGACTAAAATCTCATCGAAGGCAAATTTACTTACATTTAGATTGATAAAACCTAAGATGAAAGATACCAGTTCAACAGCCTTACTCGTGGAGTTTTCTACGGTGTTTGATGAGCAACAAAAGGATTTAAGCGGTTATTTGACCGGAATCAGTCGCGATAAACTGTTGATGGTAACATCGTTTCTTTTGGGCTTCTACAATAGGGGATCAAAATTTGAAAGTTATTATGAGTTATTATCTGTGTTCTTTTGCGAAGATAATAATGGGCTGGCAAACGAAATCTACCAGAAATTAAAGGTACAAGAAGCGAAGTCTAGTGTACCATTAAAGATCATTAATCCCCTTACCGCGCTCCAGATATTTGAGTACAGCTTCGATCATGCAGATAATAGTGAAATACAGATAAAGGCCGAAATTGAGCAAAATATTTTTAAAGCGATCTTATATCAAAACGAGGTAAATACAACCAAGCAATCCGAGGCATTTACATCTACAGAAGGCATTAGGATGCCATTTCGAGTGCCGCTACTGTCGTTGTCTCAATCGTTACCTTTTTCAGACTTGATCAATTATGATCAGGGCGAGCTATTGGCTGGCCAAATTGTGAAATCCATTTTTTTATTCGAGTTCTTAGAATCCAGTCCCAAAACCCAGTTTCTCTATAAAGCCTTTTTGGAATATTTTGAATGTGCTGACTGGAAGGATTACCTTAAACGGGTGATGCCTTTAACCCTAACGATTATTAAAAAACCCACAGAAGCCCATTCCGATATAGACGTAAAGAATGGAGAGCATTTTGAAAGGGACTGTGAGTTTATCGAGAAGCTGATCATAAGAGATACAGAAGTCATTGAAGATTATGACTTCAAGAAAATCCGGGCAAGGCCCTTCTATAAAATATCTGAGGGCCGGTACCGGGTGATATATGATTTGTTCATTATTGAGATTTTGCATAAAGGAGTCTATTTCAAGCTAAATGAAATTAATAAAGAATTGAATAAAACACTTGGCAAGGCAGATCGAATTAAAGATTTTCGGAGCCTATATTGTGATGATTTTTCAGAACGATATTTGCTTTATTCTCTTTTAGCCGATATTTATGCTAATCGATATGTTAAGTTTACTGGAACCGAAATAAAAGCCTCCGGAATTGATGCAGAACCTGATTATTATATAAGGACAAACAATTCTATCCTCCTTTTCGAATCAAAAGATATCCTGCTAAACGCAGAGATAAAAGCGAGCTATAACTTTCTATTACATGAGGCAGAATTCATAAAAAAGCTGTATTATGAAGATAAAGACGGGAAGCGATCTAATAAAGCGGTATTGCAGTTAATAAAAAATATTGAAAGGTGTTTACTGCTTCAGATACCTATCGACAATGAATACAAACCCGAAGATTACGATATTTACCCAATTGTTGTACTGCACGATCATATGTACAAAGTTCCAGGGCTTAACTACATGGTAAACCAATGGTTCCTCAAAGAAAAGGAAGAGTTACGCAAGAAAGGGCAAGAGATTAGCAGAATCAAGCAGCTGACCATTATTGATGTTGATACTTTTATTTTTCACCAGGATATTTTGAGAGATCAACGGTTAGTTTTAGACGATGTAATTGACGACTATCATAAATATGTGGATTTGTACGATCCTTTGCTTTCAAAGGACATAGAAATTTTGAAAAGGCAACTATACAATAAATCAGTTTCCTTTTCCACCTACCTGACCAATGTCGTGATAGATAAGGGGATATATACACCGCCAAAAATGATCATGGAAAAAGGCATTAGCCTCTTTTCCTAACCGGAAATCGGTCACCAGCAAAAAAAGAAATGAACATATCTAAAAGACATCACTATATCCCGCAATTTCTAATAAAGCGATTTGCTGATAAAGATGGCATGCTGTTTTTGTACGACAAAGAAAAAAAGGCTTTTGCAAAAGAAAGGAGAAGTTCAAAATCAGTATTCTTCGAGATGAACCGAAATACGGTTGATATAGGGGGCGCGCCACATGACAACATGGAAAAGCTGTATGCAGAACTTGATGCAAAATTTTCTGGAACCATAAAGGATATTGTGGAGAACCATAATATGTCAGAAGAAAATATTGCCTCGATGTTAGTGCTTGCATCTTCCTTAAAATGGCGGCTTCCCATAAATGATAAAGATTTTGAAAAGACAGCGAAAGCATTTTCGTATGCAGATCTGCCAATAAATATTAGTATTAAAAATGAGGATGGTTCCGATCACACGGAAGCGTTAAAACATATTACAAATTCGGAATTATTTAATCAGTCAAAACGCGTAATTTTTCCATTTTTGCCTTTTTATAATGGCAAAGATATTAGTGAAGAAAAGCTGATCAGTGCTTACCTTAATAGTTATGTCAATGCAAACGATCGGATTATATCCATTTTAGGTGACGCGCCGCTGATCGAAGACCAAAATTCAACGGTTAACGATTTTGGGAACTTCATTCTACCTATCGGAAATCATGAGACGTTTATTTGTTCCGATTTTGGAACTAAAAAAGTGACCAATGTTGCATTCTTTGTAAATAAAGATTTGGCAGTTTTCCATCAATCAAAAAAGTATGTTATTTGTAAAGATAAGGCTCACCTCGAGCAGATCATAGACGTTTATGATACTTTAACTGCCGATGGAAACCTGAATCAAATAATGGATCACATTTTTAAATTCACATAATGTTTTATCTACCTTACGGAAATTTTCAAAATGGCTTTAAAAGTTAATAGTGTCGATTTACTGCAAAAATATTTTTCAGGAGTAGTTCGAAGAGCTGACCACCATGCTCCTTTGGTGGCGGATATTGTATATAGTTTGCTGGGAATCATTATACTTAAAAAGGGTGTGGGTACTGATATCGAAGTTCGGGGTAATCATGAAGATGAAACAGGGAACATATTGTGGGTGATCATCAAAGGAACAAGATATGCCTTGCGATATGAACATAAAACCGGGGAGATCGAAATTAGGAAGGACACTTATAATGGGGCGCTCACTCTTACTATTAAAAATTCAACGACTGTATCCGATATTTTAAGCGTATTTTAAAAGAAAAAATCGTATATTAGGACTATAAGTTTTGCAGCTAAAAAGGTGAAACAATGTAGTGAGTGATTCGAAGAGTAAAGAATTTCCGACTACACAAGACATTAAAAACCAGTAGGTTACGAACAAGGTTTTAGTTCCCTACGGGCTACCATAAGGGAAAGAGACTTATAACAAGCTTCTTTCCCTTTTTTATTACCCTTTAACTCTGTTTTTATCAGCAAGATTGGGATCAAGCAAAAAAGTTGGGGACTAAGCAT
>DALYUO010000003.1:67523-70669 GCA_031981225.1 Pararcticibacter sp. | reverse complement strand
TTTCAGGAAATAATGTACACACCATCTGACGTTTCTTTTTGATGTCGGCATTTTTAAAGCGTTCGTCAAGCCCTACAAAGCATGGAATTGTCAAAGGTTTCCTCGGCCGAGTTATGACCACAAGCCGGGCAAAAAAACGCGCTTCCAATGACGGAGTACCTGGCTTCGCATTTTTTGCATTGAATTTTAAGTTGCATTGCTTCGGAAGCAGGAATCGGAAGCATATAGTGTGTAGAGGTTGAATTACCGCGATAAGTCATTTTTAATGACAAGAAAGCATTCCTTGGTTGCTTTCTGTTAAAATCTCTTGCACCATCGCTTAATGCTCGGTCAATCCGGCTGTTTAGATACTGCATGGTTTGGTCATGGGCATGTTTGAGTGTTCCTCCGTCCACCAGGAATCTGACTTAGCCTCATGCCTGCACATAGGACAAAAAATCTGCTCGTCCTTGAATATGTCACGCCAATCATCTTGGTGCACTTTGAAAACAAATAAGCAATCCTCATTGGGACATTCCCTATCTATATAACCCTCACTATCGGCATTGAAAGGGATAGAGACAGGATTTTTCTGAATCCAAAGATAAGTTCGCTCAGAATTATGCCAGCATCAAGAAACTGTATAATAAAAGAAACGCGATCGTTCATGGCGGTGAATACAAAGGGGACCTGATGGCGGACTATCTGGAATTATCAGATAAGGTACGGGCAGCGATCGGGTTTTGTAACCGTCCGGAGCTGACCAAAGAAAGGGTGTTCGAGGAGTTGAATGTAAAGGGATTTTAGCTGGCCGGTTACTTGTAAATAAAGGGGCATCCTTTCAGACGCCCCTTCTTGATCCCGGACCTATGGCCAGGAGGCCTTAATGGTTTTTATCGGAATGAACATTCTATTGCTGTCAGGAAGCTTGATAAACTGATAGCGCTCATAAAAACGTTCAGCGCTTTGATCGATCGGATCAACCATGACAGCCAGCGTACCTACTTTTTCAGACAGCGCCACACATTGATTAAGGGCATCTATCAGCAGGTATTCACCGAACCCCTTGCCTTTAGAGGTTTTGTCAATGGCCAGCCTGCCTAACAATATCGTTGGCAGATCGCTATAGCTCCTGGGTAGTTTTTTGATCAGTTCCTCAGGAAAATCTTCCCTTGGCGTTGAATTGCCAGAGAGGGTGTAATAGCCGATAGCCTTATTATTTTCGTCCGCCAGGACATAGCATGCAGAAAGGTCTCTTCTTACATCTTGGCCGGCCTGCCTGCGGAAATAATTATTTAACATTTCATTGTCGCAATCGAAACTATCCTTCTCATGCGAATCATCCAGTAACCTGATGTTCGTTTTCATTGTCGGCTTTCAATTTTTTGTATCGTAATTGAGCCTTCTTAAGGTTTTCGTTCGGTGCCGGTGGATTTAAAATCGCGTCAATGAATATTTTCTTATCCTCAACCGATTTAAACATAACGTTGCTGTCATTGATGATTTTAGTTGCTTCATTATTGATGCAATAAACGACAAATTCAGACACGCTTTTAAACCCGCGCAACAACGACGCGTACTTAACCAGCTCCTTCTGTTCCGTGCTAATGCGAACATCGATGCGATCATTGAAAGTAGTTGCCATAATTCTCTTGTCTTTAAATGAAATATATCTATAAAATTATGCCTTGACTATAAGTTGAGTATATGTAAAGTATATAAGCTAATTTTTCTATCTGATAATGTAAATGTTCTTGTAAATGCTATTGTTTTTGAAGATTGATTTTAAACTAAATGTAAATGATGATAAAAAGTAAAGTAAAAACTGATAATGAAAATAATACTAAATAATAAAATTAATCGCACTCGCGCATTAGCAATACAAATGTACGTGCAATCAACGTACAAAAAAAATATTTTTTTATTATTACTTTGAGCAGACTTTCCTGATCGCTTATTCATTGAAATCATCTTAAGTACGGTATAATGAATGCTTACCAAAGCACCGCTGTAATTAATAAAAGACTGGCCTGTACCTATTCCCCAAGGAACAGCCTTACTCCATCTTCCTGAATACCTGAAGGTTCTTTTTGTTGGCTTTTTTTGCGCAATCTTTTAAATGAAATTTTAAATACGTATATTTGGTTTGTTTATCACACGTGTTATGACTACTAAACTCACATTAACGATAGATGATACGGTAATTGATTCGGCTAAAAAATATGCCCGGCAAAGAGGAAAAAGTTTATCCGATATCGTAGAAAATTACCTGAAATCTATCAGTGTTTCAGGGGAATCAGTGCAGACATTATCGCCAAGGGTGGCCAAATTAATGGGATCTGTAAAACTTCCTGAGGATTTTGATTACAAAAAGGAGCTAGGCAAGGTTTTGAAAGAGAAACACGGGTAAACATGAAACAAGTTTTCATGGATACCAACATAGTTATTGATTTTCTGGCAAACCGGCGGCCTTTTGCAATGGATGCTGCAAAGCTTTTTGATCTAGCTGTAAATGGTAAAGTGCGGATTTTTATAGCCGCGGTTTCTTACAATAACATATATTACATTCTTCGTCAGTCTATGCCCAGAAATGCTACTTTGAAATTGCTGGAAGAATTGGCTGATATGACGGAAATAACAGACCTAACAGCTGCTGTTATTCGTCAGTCGCTTAAAACGGATTTTAAAGATTATGAAGATGCCATTCAATACTATAGCGCCTTAAGTATCCCCGATTTGGATTTTATTGTTACTCGAAATACCAAAGATTTTAAAAAGAGCAAACTCGCCGTTCTCACACCGACTGAAGCTCTGGCTAGCTTTAGTGGTACATAGCAAATTTTGTCTCATAGGCTGGTCAGCGAGCAATTGAAAAAGGGTTTCAAGTTCGCGGGCGAAGGAAAAATAACGGCGATGGAAGATTAAACTGCGTTTTTCACGCTTATGTTATTTGCAATTTATATTGTCATTTCGTTACAGTATTCAATGCAGTCCCGAACGCTTCAAGCATATCACCGCAGGCCTTTTCCATCAGTTCCTGTAGGGTCTGAGACTTGTCTGCCAAGTAAAGCAATTGTCTTTCGGTTATATAATATCCGTTCTCATAACGCACGGACAAATAGGCGCTGTCCAGTAATTCCATCATGGTCATGTCTTTTTCATCATTC
>DALYUO010000003.1:66017-67513 GCA_031981225.1 Pararcticibacter sp. | reverse complement strand
AAGCTGCGGCACATATGCCAATGCAATTTGATGGTGGTTACGAATGGAATGTGATAGCTTTTCCTTTCCAAGAAGGACGATTTCCGCCATCCTGTAGCACAATTCAAACACCTGATGCAACATAAAAGCACAAAGCTGGTAATTTCCTCTATCCAAATAAAACTGCGCTCCGTCGCTGAAGTTTTTGATTTTCTGCTTTTCCATTTCGAAAGCTTCATTTGCTCGTTTGAAGACACCTTGGGGCGATAGCTTGTTACTTAGCGCCACGTAATTAGCTTCAAAATTTATGTAGAGCAGATTGTCGGGCTGGCAACGGAAAAAGAACGCTATCCCGCCCTCTCGTATGCTATTCCGTACTTCATTGGCATAATAGAGTTTGTGTCTGAAATGCGAGTACATGCTCATTACCGTACCGACCAACGGTTTGGCCTCAGTAATGAATTGTTTGTTAGTATGAGGGAGAAGAATGATGAATTCCTGATGGCAGATGCCCTGAAATTCATACTGCCAAAAATAGATTTGGTCTACGAGAATGGCGTTTACCAGCCGCTCTGTAATCGCAGTTAACTCCAGGGATGTTTTCATGTCGGGGCAAGACATCTGAATCTAAATTGATGTAGTATAATGGATTTTGCCATTTATCGTTTTCATTTGAAGACTTTTTTCGGCGATTAGTCGGTATAGGATTTTTTTCAGGTAGCAGGGCCGGAAAATGGGGTTGTGATGGGTTAGTCTTATGCGTTCATAGATTTGCAGTGGCGATTGTGGGTGTTGGAAAAAAGAAATCCGCAATAACCAATTGACAGCCTCATCGAACAAGGCTAACGCTTCCCTTTCAGGCTGGAAACCCAGCCTGAAAGGGAATTCCCTGTATGTAATCGGGAAATTCTTTTTTATCACGTTGTTTCCTTTCTCAATACGTATCAACCATGGATGATGAATCGTGTAATGATAAATACCCTGTTTATCTTCACGCTCACCTTTTATGATACGTTTATAATCATAGCCGAATTCATCGCGTTCGAAATTGATTGGAGAGCTCAGTTGCGTTTTGAAAACCGAACAGAGCAGTGTTTTCTCGGACTCGGATAGTTTAGTCCCGTCCCGCATTTCTTCATATTCGCCGTAGAAGTATGGATGCTTGCCCATCAGGAAAGATGCTTCCTCCAGTGTATATCCGATGGCTATCCTCGATTGGCAGAACCCGAAGCGCAGGTTGAAATCATCCTGTGTAACCAAGCCTTTGTACGTGTATTTTTCCATTTCCATATCCTACAATGTCATCCGATTCATATGGATTGTACACGAACTATCCTGATGTAAAGAGACTTCGCACCGGGTAAGGATACGAATGGTGTGGAAAGGGGCTAAACTGTTCATGATTTTTATGAGTTAGTATTTTTCAAGTACGGATATATCGTCCTGCCGCCTGTTCTTTTCAAACCAGCGTTTGAACCAGTATTCTGTATACATGTGATTATTTTTCCAAAACAGTT
>DALYUO010000003.1:63967-66007 GCA_031981225.1 Pararcticibacter sp. | reverse complement strand
CATCGCATCCGTGGTATCATAGATTTTTCGGATTGCCTTCAATTCACTGAACATTTGGTTTACCTGCTTTTTGGAATATTGCGGTCGTCCAAACTTGCATGAGAGGAAGAATTTCCGGGCGGCACTCCGCTGTTTATCCGTTGCATTCTTCAGTACGGAATAACTCACCGTCCATATAAAATTGCGGAGCACATCCTCTAATTTGACACCGAGAATGGCGCATAGCATCCTGAAGTTGCTTGGGATTAAAAGGTCGACCTTTTTCCATTTGGACGAATACATTTCGCCGATCTCGCCATACTTTTCATACTTATCCACCGTCCTTACCTTCTTTTTTTGCTTTTTCATGTCTTACAGTGTTTGGTTATACTACCAAAATTCCCTAAGCGGAGAGGCATATACAAACCTATGGGCGGCATAAATTATCCCGCCATCGGGATATATTATCAGTGAAATATTCTGTATTTTCGTCATCGGTAGCGGCTTGCGATGCTACCTTTGTCCCATCATTTTTTCATTATGGAAAGAACACAACAAATACACGAGGGTCGCAACATAAAACGGTTCAGGGAAATGCTCGGCATGAAGCAGGAAACGCTTGCCTACGAATTGGGTAATGACTGGACGCAGAAGAAAATATCCCAACTTGAAGCTAAGGAAAAAATCGAAGTGGATATATTGGAGCAGGTGGCTGAAATTTTGAAGGTAAGCCCAGAGGCTATCCAGCGGTTTGACGAAGAGAATGCTTTAAATATTATTTCCAATACATTTACCAGCCACGACACCTCAACGCTCAACGCCATTAACCATAACTGCACATTCAATCCTCTCGATAAACTGATTGAGGCCTATGAAGAAAACAAAAAGCTGTACGAACGATTGATTGAGGCGGAAAAGGAGAAAGTTGCTTATTTGGAGCGGCTATCCGAAGCTAAAGGATAGAGCTACCTACTTGTACGTAATACTTATCCCTCTATTCAAATATTTCAATGCCAAATACACTTTTCTTGAGGTTGGTAACATAGAATTTTACATGGTCGTGCCCCCGGTTGAATAAGCAAAGTATTAATCCTTACCCGTGTGCAGTTTAAAACGGCAGTACATATTTTGTCCATTCCTAAAAAAGCTAGGATTTAAGACAACATTTCGATACTCTATTCCCTCAAAGCATATGTTTTCTTAGTACATGAAACCGTTAATAGAACTATAGCAAAGGCCATGTTAGTACGACATGGCCTTTGTTAATACAGGGCAGTTATTTTCTGCGGACAGCAATCCAAACCTCACTATAGGCACAATCCTTATTATTCGGGTCGGTTTTCGTAAATGAAAAAGTTGGCGCATTTATCAATTCGAAATCGGATGCTGGAAGCCACTCTGCGTAGGCTTTGGCCATAGTTTCCTGTAATATTGAAGGAAACGGTCCTTTATTTGGAAATACTACCCAGGAATGAGGTCCAACCGGCACCTTTTCTAATTGGCTGCTTGTTTCCTCTATGGTAGTCAATACACCGATTAGATGTGTTAGCTCTCCTTCTTCTTTTAAAAATTGATGATCGGCATTATACGAAACATTTACTATTTCGAGAGGTGCCAGGTTTTGAATGGCGCGCATTTCCATTCTCTGTTCTTCTGTTATACTTTGGGCAAGTTTTACGATCTCATTATTAATCCCCTCAAATTGCATGGGGACACGTTTACTTACACCAACAAAATTGAATGCTGGTTTTTCTTCAATTCTAAATTCCATTGTTTTTCCTCCTTTTATTGTGATGACGAATGATAATTTTGGAAATGATCTGCCAATATTGCTTTTAGAAACCTCTGACGGTAAGCAGCCACTCCACTTTTTGAATGCTCTTGTGAATCCGTCCATAGATTGGTAGTTATATTTAAAGGCAACATCCGTTACCCTTTCGCCGTTTAACAGGTCTTTGTTTGCTTCCGATAGCTTTCTGTTCTTAATGTATTCGCTTAGTGTCAGACCTGAAAGGTGAAAAAAAACTGTTCGAAAATGATAGTCTGATACACCTGCATAAT
>DALYUO010000003.1:51596-63957 GCA_031981225.1 Pararcticibacter sp. | reverse complement strand
TCAGCGATCATTTCGAGTGAAATATCATCTGTTATGTGATCTTCAATATATTCAATCACCCTGTTAAGTTCTTTTAGCATTGTTTTTTTTATACCTCAAAGTTACTTGTAGGCTGCAACAAGTGCTCGACTTTTCGATAGAACAAATATCGAATTTCAGAATCAGTCAAAACGCTTCTCAAATGACGAATGAAGGAAAACCTGTTGCCATTCAGGCAGCCGCACTATTTGTAAATGAAAAATGTTCTTGAACAGGCGGGCAGAGATCATAATGCTACTGCCATTTGGCGGGGGGATTATTTATATGGAGATAAGTACCTTGGTGCAATTATTTACCAGCCAACATAACTTGGAGGTTTTATTCCACTTTAACCGGAGATACACAATTAACTGGCCCAGATGATGTGTCTTATGATCATGCATCAGGATCAAAATTTGTCTGCGTGTCATTGGTCCGGCAAAGAACTTGACCTGCTCATCCAGTTGGTCATCTGTAACGTTCGCATGTGCTTTTAGTCCCAGATCATAAGCCTCCCCGAGTATTTTCGACATGTCGGCCTTCGACAACTTCACCCCCGATGTCCGCTTTGCAAGCGCCTCAGCAAAAAGATAAGCTGACGAAAGCCAGGTCATATTATCGGCGATGTGAAGCAGCTGTTCCCGGAACGTCATTTCTTCTGGCGATGGCCTGAAATCATATTTGTCTTCGGGCATCAGATCTGCCAGTTTCACAGTATAAGTCTTACTGTTTGCCCATTTTTGGGCCAATTGTGCTTGCAGACTGTCGGTGGGCTGTGCAGTAGCGGGACCCAAAGAGCCGGAGAAACAGGCTTTGCGATAAGCGCAGCGGGTCTTATTTCTTTGGAAAAGAAACCATTCTGTAAAATTTCAGGAGCGCTATTTTTCCAAACAATCATGTTGAGTGCTGCCCTTAAAATCTATTAGTTTGCGGAAGTCTTTTAGTACCGGCTCAATAGAATTACATTTCACTTCTTTGCTCTGCACATCTTCTGGCCTTGGATTGTTGGAGGAATTCGACCTCTTTATATATTTTTTCTCCAGACAAAGGAGCGGTTTTTCTTTGACTATGTACAACCGCTGTTCTGTGATATCATCTTTAGTTGCACCTTCGGCTGCCTGTCCTGATTCAAAGCTCCAGCTTACTCTTTTAAAGTGAGCAAAGAACAGGGTGCTGTTACTTAAGAAATACAGGTCGGCAGCAGAGAAATGGCTGTATTCATTGTAGCTATGCTTTATCATGGTTAGTTGCCCTTTGTCGGAAAAGTAGGTGATGGTTCCGTTTCTTTCCTGGTTGCAGTCATACTTAAAAGATATAGAATCCAATAGCCCACGCTGCAGCTTGTCGTTTATTATAGCATATCTCTGTTTGATCTCTTCCACCGATAATGGATTGGAGTTAAGTGTCCCGGATTTTGAATTTTGAGGGACTGAATCAGTCCTGGCGGCCGCTGAATCAGCATTGAGGCTAGTACTGTCTTCGCTATTGCGCATTTGTCCGCAGGAAAAGAAAATTAGGCACAGCGTTAAATATATGTAGGGTTTCATCTGAATTAAATTGAATATAATCACTTCATGTACTAAACGGTGTTTGGTTCTATAAGTTTTGTATCCCTCGAATCAGGTCAGGTATGTCAGGTTATACATGGGGTAGCGCCCTTGATTGTTGTATCCATCTTTAGGAAAGCGATAAGGTGAAGATTTCGTTATAAGCTATGGTTTTATTGTTAGTAAAAGTCAGGCAGCTCCCTCAATCTTCTGTAAGCAATGTGGAACCAGTGCGTGTAAAGATGAGGTCTTTTTTGGAGATCGAGATCAAGGCTTTCTAAAGACATGAACTTCCAGTCTGCAACTTCATCCGGATTTACATCCGGCGTTCCTGAGAAGCGGCCGGTATAGACATGGTCGTATTCATGCTCGAACATTCCTTTATCCAGGCTCACGTGGTATAGAAAGGAAAATGACATTGTCAATGGGCAGGATATCCCCAATTCTTCTCTCAGCCGTCGTAAGGCGGCATCGTCAGTTGACTCGCCTGGTCGGGGATGGCTACAGCAGGCATTGGTCCACAGGCCTCCTGAGTGATACTTTCCCAGCGCACGCTGCTGCAAAAGCATCTCATTGTTATTGTTTAAAAGAAATACAGAAAATGCACGGTGTAACTTCCCTTGCCGGTGTGCCTCAAGTTTCTCCATTTCACCTAACTGCTGGTCTGAACTATCTACCAGGATAACCTGATCAGCGTTGCTGTTCTTGTGGGCTTCCGTCATAACATTAAATTCTTTGAAGCACCATCGTTTGAAGCATAATCCCCAGTTTGTGACTGTTAGCAACCCTGATCCGTTCTGTCATGATCTTCTGCGGAGGCACTCGTTTTATTTTATTAAACAGTACCAGGTAGTAGGCGTAAGCAAGGTATACTCCTCTCCGTGCGCTTTTGGGAAGCCTTTTTATCCCTTCAAGGGCCTCCCTGAAATCTCCGGCTATTTCATTTTCAATTTTTATTTTATCGCAGTGAGTAAAGTTCTTCATATTCACCTGCGGAAAGTATAGCCTGCCAAGTTCTTCGCTGTCGGCCTTTATATCGCGCAGAAAATTAATTTTCTGAAATGCAGAGCCTAGTTTCATTGCCGGATGTTTCAGGGATTCATACAACGCTTCATTTTTATCACAGAAAACCCGCAGGCACATCAGTCCAACCACCTCCGCCGAGCCAAGTATATATCTTTCGAACAGATGCCTTGAATAGAAGTTATGATGCAGATCCATTTCCATGCTGTCAAGGAAAGTATCGATCAATTCCCTTTCAATCCCATATTTATGCACAGTTTGCTGGAAACTGTTCAAAATGGGATTCAGACTAATGCCGAGATCGATAGCTGTATATGTTTGCTCCCGGAAGTCTTTTAGCAATTGTTCTTTCGGATAGCCATGAAAGGAATCGACAATTTCGTCTGCAAATCTTACAAAGCCATAGATCGCATAAATAGGATCATGAATCTCCCGGGAAAGAAAACGTATGCCAAGCGAAAAGGAGGTACTATACGCCCTGGTCGTCATTTTGCTGCATCTAGCGCTGATCTCGTCAAAAAGAGCTTTCATCTGGTCAATATTTGTAGTTGATAACTATAAAGAAGCAGTTCTGGCTGTATCCTTATCATGGCCGCTTATAGCCATTAAATATGTATTGTCTGTCATTCCAGGCCTTTATTGTTTCTTATAAACTATATTCTTATAGACTCCATTCTTAGGTGCGTTATATCCTAATATTCAAATATAGTATTTTGTTTATGGTTTTTATAAAAACATTAAACAAAATACATAAGCTGTTAAATTCGCATCTGCTTATTTACACCATAGTTGGGTTGTTTGGACTACTTATTAAAAGAATATAATGGATTTGTTTACATTTGAATGTGCAATAGTTAAACAGGAATAGATAGGATTAGCGGTTTGCAATAAAGAAGGCAAAGATGGCAAATTGGAGATGAGATGCTATCTCTCATAATATAAGATGAAAATTATAGATAATTACTCAATCAGAGATCTTGAAAAACTCTCAGGAGTTAAAGCACATACAATTCGGATATGGGAAAAGCGTTACGGGATAATTAGACCTAGCAGAACAAGTACTAATATAAGGTATTACACCAATGAGGACTTAAAGCAATTGCTTAACATCAGTCTTCTTAATAAGAATGGGTATAAAATTTCGGCAATATCAAAAATGTCTCCTTCTGAAATATTAAATCATATCTCTGCAGTTATGCTGCTGAAGGACAATGCAGAAGGATTGAACGAGACCCTTTTGATGAGTTTGATTGAAATGAATGAGACAAGATTCACCCATGCCTTCATGTCTATGGTCATAAAAGTGGGATTTGAAAAGGCTATTATTAAGTTTATCTTTCCTTTCTTCGAGCGGATAGGTATTATGTGGCAAACCGGGTCTATTAATCCGGCACAGGAGCACTTCTTTTCAAATATGATCCGGCAAAAACTAATAGCTGCAACTGATGCTTTGGATATTGACAGCCAATCAGACACAAAAACGGTAGTGCTGTTTTTACCTGAGAATGAGTTGCATGAAATCGGCTTGCTTTTTTATAACTATGCACTAAGGGCGCGCGGCTACAAAACCATCTACCTCGGTCAGGCTGTTCCATTCGAAAGTCTTGAAGCCGTAATGGATATCTGCAGGCCCGATTATGTAGTTACCGGGGTGACTAATTCAATCCATTCGACCGATTTTCAAGCTTTCTATGAACGACTTCAGCGCCTGTTACCTGATAACAGTATATTCTTAACAGGCCCTGTGCCAAAGGAAATATCGGAGAAAGATGACAATAGAATTCTTACGGTTAAAGATCTTCTCTTGTTCCTCAATATTCAGCTTTAATTAGTTGCTTAGTTCCCCACCTTGTGTGCTTTAAAGTTTGCGATAAAAGATTGTTAAGACAGTTTCTTTATCAACTTAATGGGGGCAATATGAAGACGCAGGGGAGAAGCCGTTGGAAGTAGATCGTGATGTAAAAGCAGAAAAAGAAACATACCTTTCCCGGAATCGTTTCCGTAAATAATTCCCTTTAAATCATAGGGAGGCGCACTTTTTTTTGTCAATTTTACCTGATCAAACATCAGTTTTAAATAGATTAAACGTATGTCATCAGAATTTTCAGGAAAAGTTGCAGTCATAACAGGCGGCGGCGGTGTGCTTTGCAGTACAATGGCAAAAGCATTATCAGGTCAGGGGGCGAAAATTGCCATTCTTGATTTGAAAGCCGAAACAGCAGAGAGAGTAGCGTCAGAAATTAACAGTGCAGGAGGGCAGGCCGTTGGTGTAGCCTGCAATGTCCTGGAGGCTGAAAGTCTAAAGGCGGCACATGCTAAAGTTGTCGAGCTATTAGGCACCTGTGATATACTTATTAACGGCGCCGGAGGAAATCATCCTAAAGGAACTACGTCGAAGAACCACCTGTATCCAGAAGACCTCAACTCAACTGAAGAGGGACTGAAGACTTTCTTCGACCTCGACCCGGAGGGCATCAAGTTCGTATTCGATTTGAAGTTTATCGGAACGCTTCTTCCTACACAGGTATTCGCGAAGGATATGGTAGGAAAACAAGGAGCTACTATAATCAATATTTCTTCGATGAATGCCTTCAGGCCGCTTACAAAAATTCCGGCATATAGCGGAGCCAAAGCTGCAATATCTAACTTTACTCAATGGCTTGCCGTTCATTTTTCTAAGGCAGGCATTCGCGTAAATGCATTGGCGCCCGGATTCTTCCTTACCGACCAGAACAGGAGCCTTCTTACCAATCCCGATGGCAGTCTTACGGATCGTGGTAACACAATTATGTCGCATACACCGATGGGCCGTTTCGGTACTCCAGAGGATCTCACAGGCACATTGCTCTGGCTTTGCGGCGAAGGCTCAGCCTTCGTTACCGGCGTAGTAATACCTATCGACGGCGGTTTCAGCGCCTTCAGCGGAGTGTAGGAGTCAGTATTAAGTATCAAGATACAAGAATCAAGACACAGCACCAATATTTAAAAAAGGATAGCGATCTCATCGCTTGAACTATAAGATATAGAAGTAGTTATTAATTAGGTATTGAGTATTAGTATCGCGAATGATAATCTTATCCTGATACTTATATCTTGATACTAAACGTAAAATATGGCTTTAGAACAAACATGGAGGTGGTACGGTCCCAAAGATCCCGTTTCCCTCGCAGATATCAGACAAGCAGGAGCAACAGGTATAGTAACAGCCTTGCATCATATATCCAACGGTGAAGTATGGTCCGTAGAAGAGATCATAAAAAGAAAAGAAGAAGTTGAAGCAGCGGGATTAACCTGGTCGGTTGTTGAAAGTGTCCCGGTTCACGAGGACATAAAAAAACGGTCGGGTAATTATCTGCAATACATCGAAAATTATAAACAAACGCTTGCTAATCTGGGAGCATGCGGTATTGACATTGTCTGCTATAACTTTATGCCGGTACTCGACTGGACAAGGACCAATCTCGACTACCCTATGCCCGATGGTTCTACAGCCTTACGTTTCGAAGCAGCTGCTTTTGCAGCTTTCGAGCTTTACATCCTGAAACGGCCTGGTGCAGAGGAAACATTTACAGAGGATCAGAAGCAAAAGGCGAAACAGTATTTAAGTCAGCTTTCAGAAGCCGACAAGCAGTTGTTAATTAAGAATATTATCGCTGGTCTTCCCGGTTCGGAAGAGGGTTATACCCTTGAAGAATTTTTGAAGGTACTCGCCGGATATAATGAAATTGGTCCGAAAGAACTGAAAGCAAACCTTTTCTACTTCCTTGGGCAAGTCATTCCTGCGGCTGAAGAAGCAGGAGTACTGATGTGTATTCACCCTGATGATCCGCCATATCCAATTCTGGGTCTTCCTCGCGTAGTAAGTACGGAAGCCGACATCCAGGAGTTGTATGCGGCTGTAAACAGTCCGAATAACGGACTCACTTATTGCACAGGATCTTTTGGTGTTAGAGCAGACAACGACCTGCCGGGAATGGTAGAAAGACTAGGCGACCGGATCCACTTTATCCATCTCAGGAGTACAAAACGAGATGCCGAAGGGAACTTTCATGAGGCAGATCATCTTGCAGGCGATGTAGATATGTATGCTGTGATAAAAGCCTTACTTGCTGAACAGAGAAAACGTGAGGCTGCTGGCCGTAAAGACCTGCGTATGCCTTTCAGGCCTGACCATGGCCATAAGATGCTCGACGATCTCCATAAAAAGACGAATCCCGGTTATTCAGCAATCGGCCGATTAAGAGGCCTGGCGGAATTAAGAGGCCTCGAGCTTGGAATACTCAGGAGCTTGAGCAATTGACAGGGACAGCAGGTACTGTTGGCTGAGCATGTACTTTTTTCTTTGACCGCAAAGAAAAAAGCTACCAAAAAAGAAACTCGCGGCTGCTTTCGTTGCTTTGAAAGATTGTACTTTTACGAAGTTTAGCACTGCCGCAACGAAAAAGGCCGCAGATTGCGCTTACGGAAGCTTTAGCCAAGTCATTTGATAAGAAATGGGTTGACCAATTGATAATGCATAGGGTACAATTGCAAACTGTCCCCTATGCATTATCAATTGTCCTTTGTCAACTGTCCATTATCAATTATCCCTTGTCCCCTGTCAATTACCTTGTCGATTCCCTCTCAATTAGAGTTGAGGTAAGTACGATTTTCCTGTCTTCGAGTTCAGCAGCCGTTTTTCCTAAGGCGCCGAATAAAGCAGTAGCAGCTTGTTTCCCAATTTCAAAAGCAGGTTGGGTAACAGTGGTCAGGGGAGGATTCAGCAGAGAGGCTGTGCGAAGATTTGAGAAGCTGATCACCTTAACATCCGATGGTATCCGAAGGCTCAGTTCTTTACAAGCTTCATAAAGCAGGATCGCAAGAACTTCTACAGAAGCAAATATTCCGTTCGGCCTTCTTTCTGAAAGCAGCAGCGATTTTATTTTGCTGTAGTTCTCCTCAGAATTGTTGCCGCAATGAATAATGAAGTCGTCGTTTACAGGGATCTTTTGATCTTTCAAAGCGTCTATATATCCCTGCATTCTCTTCTGATCAATAGAAAGATTCTTGGAAAAAGCGAGATATCCTATGTCTCTGCATCCTTTCTTAATTAAATGTTGGGTTGCCTGATAGCCACTCTCGTAATCGTTCGTTGTTACTTTTACAGTACTTATGCTTTCGCAGATTCGGTCAAAAAAAACAATTGGAATGTTATATTCTTTCAGTTCATGAAGATGACTGATGTCGTCGGTCTCGCTAGATAAAGACATCAAAACGCCATCAACTCTCTCGCTCATAAGATGGCGAACAAAAGCAGCTTCTTTTTGATGATTTTCATGAGTTAGGTATATCAAAACATGATAGCCATTGCCTTGTGCGATTTCTTCAATTCCCCCTATCGCCAGGGAAAAGAAATTATTGGCAATTTCAGGAATAACAATAGCAATCGTATTACTGTTACGTTTCCTCAAGCTCCGGGCATATGGATTAGGATGGTAATTGAGCTTTTTAGCCAGGGACAGTACTTTTTCCTTCGTTTCGATGCTGATATCATAGCTGTCGCTTAAAGCCCTCGACACTGTCGACACAGCCAGGTTCAATTCCTTCGCAAGCCTTTTTAGATTTACCTGATCCATTTTAATACGAATATATAAAAAGGATATTTGTTTGTCTTTGGAAGACTGCTATAATCTTTTGAATTGCAATCTGTGAACTCTTTTCAGCTTATCATATTCGTAAAAAAAGAGGGTGCCTGAAAAGTCACCCTCTATACGATTAGCCATTAATTGTCCATTATCAACTATCCATTGTCAATTCTCTCAGATGTTCCCTTCGTCCTTATCATCATCGTTCACATGCAACGTATCTGTATGTTGTTCGGGATGATAATTAGCCTGCAGTTCTGCCAGTTTCTTTTTGCCATAAGCAAATCTGGTGATCAGAACAAATAGCACAGGAACAAAGAATATGGCAAGGAGAGTAGCTGCAAGCATTCCTCCAAATACAGTCCAGCCAATGGTTTGCCGCGCTGTCGCGCCGGCGCCCGAAGAAAGCATTAGCGGGATAATACCAAGTATAAACGCTAGTGAGGTCATGATGATTGGTCTCAATCTGAGTTTTACAGCCTCGATAGTCGCCGCGATGAGTTCCATACCCCAGTCCACACGTTCTTTGGCAAACTCGACAATCAGGATGGCATTTTTTGCAGCCAAACCGATCAAAGTTACCAGACCAATCTGCGCATAGATGTTATTATCCAGTTTTGGCAAGAATATTAAAGCAAGGATTGCCCCGAATATACCAAGTGGAACAGATAGCAGGATTGAGAACGGTACCGACCAGCTTTCATACAGTGCGGCCAGCAGCAAGAATACGAAGATGATACACAAGCCAAATATCAGAATTGTACTGTTCCCTGCCTGCCTTTCCTGCAAACTTAAGCCAGAGAAGCTATATGTATAACCCGCCGGTAGTGTCTGCGCTGCTACTTCCTCCAGCGCATTCAGTGCATCGCCACTACTGTAGCCGGGAGCCGCGCTGCCGCTGATCTCAACAGAACGGAACAGATTATAGTGGTTGATAATGGAAGCGTTCTCTTCCATTTTGTATGAGACAAGAGCACTCAAAGGAACATTCGCGCCGCTCACGTTTTTTACGTATAACTTATTGATATCCTCAATGTGACTCCTAAACGTGGTATCAGCCTGAGTAACTACCCTGAAGTTACGCCCGTATCTTGTAAAGTCATTAATATAGCTGCTGCCCAGGTAACTGGAGATCGTGCTATACACACTTCCAACAGATACCCCCATCTTCTTAGCCTGATCCCGGTCGACGGTGAGCTTATAATTTGGGGTATTGGCATTAAACAGTGTATAGGCCATTGCAATTTCAGGCCGCTGATTTGCCGCACCTAAGAATTTGTAGACCGACCCTACGAAGTTTTGAATTTCGCCTGCAGCCTGTTCTTCAATCTGCAGACTGAATCCTCCGCTCACTCCCAGTCCCGGGATAGGCGGCGGAGACACAACAAGAAGGTTCCCTTCCTTACTTCCCGCAAACATGCCCTGTACCTGACCTATAATTTCAGCTACCGTTCTGTTTCTTTCTTCCCATGGCACCAGCTGCACGAAGAACGTTCCTGCATTAGATTTGAACGCCCTGTTAAGAATATTGATACCGGCAATAGACGTTATGTTTTTTACTTCAGGAACCTGTTTTTTGATAGTCTCTGTAATTCTCTGCAGAAAAGCGTCTGTGCGGGCTCCCGATGCTCCTTCAGGAAGGCTCGCGCCCATCAGGAAGATCCCTGCGTCCTCGGTTGGGATAAACCCGGCGGACTTTGCTCTGAACAGTCCGAAGGCACCTACATAGATACATACAAGAATGATCATTACTAAAGGAGCCTTTCTGATGGCCCATCTTACGCCATCCGAGTACTTATTGGTGGTCCTGTGAAACCATACGTTAAATTTGAAAAAATAACGGTTCACCCCTTTTGACTCCTTGTTCAGGTTCATTGGCACAAGCAATAGAGAACACAAAGCAGGTGTTAACGAAAGTGCCACGAAGGCCGACAATACCACCGACACTGCGATGGTTATCGCGAACTGCTGATATAGCTGGCCTACCATCCCCGGAATAAATCCTACCGGCACAAACACCGCCGCGAGGATTAAGGCAATAGCAATTACCGGCGCTGTAATGTCCTTCATCGCCCGTCGGGTAGCCTCCTTAGCCGATAACTTCTCATGGTCTATATAGTGCTGTACCGCTTCCACTACCACAATGGCGTCATCCACCACTATACCGATAGCCAACACGAAAGCAAGCATCGTAAGGGTGTTGATCGAGAACCCAAAAAGCGTGAAAAATATAAAAGTACCAATGATAGATACCGGAATGGCGAGTATTGGAATGAGCGTTGCCCGCCAGCTCTGGAGGAAGAAGAACACCACAATCGTAACCAGGATCAGTGCCTCCACTAAGGTATGTATTACCTCGCTGATGGAGGCTTCAATCACGGATACAGTTTCGTAACTGACTACATAGTCCATATCCTTGGGGAACGACTTCTTGAGCTCCTGCAGCGCTTTGTTAATCCCCTCTGCCGTTTCAACTGCGTTTCCTCCAGGCATCTGGTTGATCGCCATCATGGATGCCGTTTTCCCGTTTACCATCGCATGGGTAGAATAAGCAAATTCTCCAAGTTCTATTCTCGCTACATCTTTAAGATAAACAATGGAGCCGTTGGTTCCGGTTTTAACAATGATGTTTCCGAATTCTTCTTCTGTCTCAAGATCGCCATCAAGTACAACCGAAAATTCAAATGACTGATTCGATTGCTGAGGCGGACCACCTACAGTACCACCCGGAATACGGATGTTCTGTTCTTGTATAGCGGCCGAAACATCAGCCGGTGTAAGTCCCAGCTGAGCCAACTTATTGGCGTCCAGCCATACCCGCATACTGAAAGGCTGACCGAAGGCTTGTACGTCACCCACTCCCTTAACGCGTAAAATAGCATCGCGGATGTAAAGGTTTACGTAGTTCGACATGAATTTCTGGTCGTATGTGCCGTTGGGTGAATATAGCCCCAGCACCATCAGGATATCGGTGTTTGCTTTACGCGTAGTTACACCAAGACGCCTTACAGACTCAGGCAATGCCGGTTCTGCAATACCCACCCGGTTTTGCACGTCGAGTGTTGCAATATCTATATCTGTCCCTACTTCAAAGGTGACAGTGATGCTCGAGCGGCCATCAGATGTACTGTTTGATGACATATAGATCATCCCCGGGGTACCGTTAATCTGGCTCTCTATAGGGGTGGTGACCGTTTTTTCAACAGTTTCTGCGTCTGCTCCTGTATAACTGCCGTTTACAGTTACAGTGGGGGGCGAAATGTTGGGATACTGACTGATCGGCAGGGTAGTGATAACAATAGCTCCTACCAGAACGATCAGTATGGATATGACGATGGCGGTTACCGGACGTCTTATAAATACTTCTGAGATCATAAAATTCTTCTTACGGTAATCAATTATTTTTGTCCGGGCGCCGGAGCCTGGTTTGCACTGGAGGGATCGGTCGGTTGTATTTTAGAACCTTCCTTAAGGTTTTGAGTGCCGGCACTGACAATCGTCTCGCCCTCTTTCAGACCGTCCTGAACAACTACTTTATCCTCTGTTTTAATACCAAGTGTGATCTGTCTCTGCGAAACCTTGCTGCTGTCGCCTACAACAAACACTGAGAACTGCCCTAATTGTTCTGTAACTGCAGCATACGGAATCACTATTTGTTCTCCTGATTGCTTGTTAGGGACTTCTACCGAACAATTCATACCAGCCGTGAGCCGGCCTGAGGTATTCGGAAAACTTGCGCGAACCCGTAGTGTACCTGTCTGTGGATCTACCTCGCGGTCAACAGCAAGGATCTTCCCGCTTGCGTTGTATTTCGTTTGATCCGAAAGAATGATGTTGAAGTTAGCTGCTCCTGCCTGCTGCAGCTTTATAAAATAGGGGATATCTTTCTGGTTAACAAATATGTCGACCCCAATAGGGTTTGGAGACGAAATAGTGTTGATCAGCGTTGATCCAGCTGTAACCAAACTGCCTTGTTTTACAAGAGATATTCCAACTTTTCCCGATACCGGGGCCACAATTACAGAACGTCTTAAGTCGGTAGCAGCCGTAGATAGTGCAGCTTCAGCTGCAGATACCTGCGCTTGTGCGGTTTGGAGGTCAGCCTGAGCGTAGTCGACACGCTGTTTGGCGATAGCATCCTGCTGTGCA
>DALYUO010000003.1:39027-51586 GCA_031981225.1 Pararcticibacter sp. | reverse complement strand
CAAGTCTGGTGTATCGTTCGGCATCCTTCCTTGTCCGCTCAAGGTTTGCTTTAGCAGTCTGGACCTGCGCTTGTGCAGAGCGGTATGCAGCCGAATAACGGCTTCGGTCTATTTCGTATAGTTTCTGTCCTTTCGAGACAGTCTGCCCATCGCGAACGTAAATCCTGGTAATATACCCGTTCACTTCCGCTCTCAGCTCAACTTCGTTCAGTGCGACGACAGTTCCCGGATAGGTGTCAACACCTTTTACTTCCTCTTTTGATACCTTATACACAGATACAGGGACAGCCTGGGGTGGCGGTGGTCCCTGTTGCTTTTTGTCGGATCCTCCGCAGGCGCTAATAATGGCTGCGCATGTAATAACAGAGGCAAATGCTAAATTTTTATTCATCAGAGTTTTCATTGTTAAAAGGTAATGGTTCCTAAAGCTTGTTGTACGTCGAGTTTGCTTGATAATAAGCTATATAATGCGTTGAGGTAATTCACCTGACTTGTTCTGAGATCAGTCTCTGCAGTCATCAGTTCGAGATACGTTTTAATACCTTCGTTGTACTGTAACTTAATGGTATTGTAAACATCCCTCGAGAGCTCTACATTTTGTTTTGCTGTTTTCCAGTCATTGAGGTTTGCCTTATAAGAGGCTAGGGCCGTTTCGTACTGTGTGAAGATCTGGTTTTTTGTATTCTCCAGATCGAGGTCGATACGGCGTTCCTGAAGTTGCGATTTTCTGATCTCCTGAATGCGCCTTGTTCCTGTAAAGATCGGCAGGCTTAACGTTAATCCAGTAACGGAGTTAGGAAAGTATCTGTCGTAGAGGCTGCCGAAGTCGTTGTTAAAATAGTTGAAATTATAATTTATAAATCCCGACAGCGTAGGCAAGAATGATAGCTTATTGTAACCGGTGTTAAGCGATTGTAATTTTCTCTGTGTTTCCAGCAGCCTGTATTCAATCCTGTTTTGGTAGCTGAGCTGTTGAGTAGTATCCAGAAGGACCGCGCTTTCCATGCTCGTATTATCAAAAGAAAGATCCAATGTTTTCTCCGCCGGATATCCCATCAGTTGCTTAAGATTGGCGTACTTCGACTTCAACATTTCAACTATTCTCTTTTTGTCGGCGTTGGCGTTACTGAGACTGATCTGAGCCCTTTTGTAGTCTGTTTTATCAACGATCCCACCCTCATATTGAGCATACGCATCTTTTAGCTGTTTCTCCAGCCTTGCAATGTTTTCATTAGTGATGGTGAGCTGCTCGTTGCTGGTAAGGATGTCGTAAAATGCCTTACTTACATCGACCACTGTATAGATCCTGCTGTTTTCGGTGTACTGCTTATATTGCAGGCGGTACCATTTTGCTGATTGCGAAGCCTGGATGAGACCGGCGTTTAAGATCTGCTGCGTTGCCTGCCCGCCCAACACGGATGTATGTTTCTGTCCGGTTGTAACGATCTGGTCGCCAAAAGCAATCGTCTGTTGTTTGATATTGTAATTGTATGACCCGGTACCAGTAATCTGCGGTAGCCATCCTGACAGGGCAGAATTAATATCTCTCTCGCCGATCTCTTCATCAATAAGAGATTGCCTCACCTCCGGCTGGTTTTTGAGTGCATAATCAATGCATTGCTGTAAAGTTGCGTTTTGTAGTGTTCGGTTTTCCTGTTGCATCTGGCCTTTGAGCAGAACCGGCGCAAGCAACTGGATACTTACCAGTATGGGTAAGAGAAGCTTATTATATCTCATGGTGTAAAAAATTGTGTAATAGTTATAAGTAGTATGTATTTTATAGCTGTCGGCTTTCAGTAATCAGATCTCAGCTATTTGATTTATCCTAATTCTTCAGCAATCTACTTTTTGCTTTCTTGTTCTTTAATTCCGTCCCATATCACCTCTGCCATTCCATAAAGGCGGTCGGTGGTGAAAGCATGATGCCCCGAGAGATGAAATTTTGCTGCTGCCACAATACTACCGTGCACTATTGGGCCCAGTAGTTCGTAGTCCATTTTACGTATCAAACCATTTTCTATTCCATATGCCACAAAAGGCTTCACCTTTGTATTGAACTGCTTGCTTTCGCTGCCTGCAAATCGCTTGGCATAAGGTGAGTTAATATATTGTTCCAGAAAGTAGAGAAAAGCTGGATTCTCAATGAAAAAACTGCATTGATTAACCCAGAAATCTAAAAACCGGTCTCTGTAAGGCCTTTCGGCATCGTCGTTCTTCAGTATTGCATCTGCAAGTTTATCTTTAACGTATACATAAAGCTCTCTGATTAATTCGTCCTTACTTTCAAAATAATGATAGATGGTTCCCGCTGCCACTCCCGCACTTTTCGCGATCTGACTCATTGGAGTTCCATGAAAACCATGCTCCTTGATCAGAAGAAGAGTGCTTTCGAGAATGGCCGTTTTCTTATGGGCCTGAGTATCTAATTGAATGTTCATTCGGTGCGAAATTAACTCATCTTTTTATTACAATTACGATAATGATCTTATATGACATTAGTATGATAAGAGCCATAACTTTTTAAAATTATCAATGCTTTCTTTGTTTTGTTGAAAGTTTCGTATCGCCTGAAAATCAAAGACTAAGATGTGTTAACAATCAAAATATAAAGTGATCTATATCAATCGTCATTTTGACGATGAAATCTACTTTTGTCATACAAAAATTCTTTGCCATGACAGACGTTAATGATTGTATTTCAAGAGTTAGCCATTCAGTTTTTACATGTCCATGCTGCAATTCAGCATTAGATTATGTACAGTTGTTAAATGATGATAAAAGGATCCAGGAGGATTTCTTTGTGTGTGAGAAATGTGGGTCGCGTATTGAAAGCGTTTTCGTAGAAGAGGAAGATGTTCCTGCATTTTACGACTAAGAAGCACTCATTTTTTATTTACTATATATACTGATAAGCGGGAAATTGTTAAATCGTTTCCTGCTTTTCTTTTTTTGTACTACCTGTCTTTTATTTCTTCTTCACTTACAGAATCAGTTGCATTACATACCACCAGAAAGCGGTGGATATAAAAGCAAACAAGATGCCGAGGCCCACCATTAAGTTTGATAACTGAGCGTTCAGCTTATACTGATCAGCCAGGAGGCTTCCGGTGACAAGTGTCGGCATTGCCGCTTCAAAAAGACTTATCTGTGCAACCGGGCCCTTAAACCCGAATAGCAATGCTACCAGTAGCACCAATGCCGGCGCGATCATTAGTTTATAAATCAATCCGAAACTTAGGTTTTTAACTTCCGCCCTCCATTTTGAAAACTTAAGCTGTAGTCCAATAGAAAAAAGAGCGAGTGGGCCAACGGTTGCTATAAGCTTATCGAGTAAAGGGTTTACCGGTGATATATCGATGAAACGAGGGAGGATGAGAGCCGCAATGAAGGCAATAAAAGGAGGAAATTTAATAGCTTTCTCCAGGATAACCTTTGTAGAGAGCTCCTCTTTTTCAGAAGCCCTGAGTGCAGAAATAATGCCAACAGTGGATAAAAGTATGAAATTTACCTGGTCTGAGATAATAGCAATGCTTAGTTCCTTTTCACTGAAATAGGCAACGATCAATGGAAATCCCAGGAACGAGGTGTTCGACAAGCCCAGACTAAGTTTCATGCATCCTCTTGTAGCATTGTTAATAGGATTAAAGCGGGCATATATCTTGATAGAAAGCCATGCTCCCACCCAAACGATAACAGGTGCGATAGCAGGAAAAAGCATATCCATATTCCATTCAATTGCCGGAATATATTTCAGAGAGAGTGCCGGCAGGGCGATATATAACACCCAGGCATTAATGCTTCTGTAAGACCCTTTCGGAAGGGTTCTTGAAAAATTGAAAATTAAGCCTGCCAGCAATGATCCGGCGATCAGAATGAAATTTGTCATGGAATATTATAGAAAGCCAGCGGCTTTCCGGCTTCATAAAGGAATAAGATGCCTTTACATCTGCAAAAATAAGCAAAATTGCATGGCTTCACTCTGTTATATCTTTCATTTTTTCAATACGGGTCCAATCAAGATTCGACCGTTGGTAACTCATGATTTGTGGCGCCTGCTCCGGATATCCGGATTATTTTTAGTATGTTTCGAGCCTTTTTCATTTATATGGTTACTTTTTTTGAAGCATCGCTAAGCCAGCTCTCAATACACCGGATCGGCAATAAATCGCAGGACGAGTTTTATGTTCTATCAGAACATCCATTCCGGATGGAAGACGAGACCCTCAACAATCTGCTGCTGCAGTATTTTCTGAAACCTTTTGAAAAGGTGAACGAAGTTTACCATTTCATGCACTCCAGCGACAATCTCGATCTGAACGAAGCTTTTCATTTTTCTACAGCGATGTTTGAAAATGAAGAAGCCTTTCATGAAAATACAGAGAACCTGGCAAAGTATCTGTATGAAATATCCACTCATCCCAAGATTAAACCTGGAGAGCTGTATGTAGCGTACTTTAAAAATGTTCAGATAGAAGGCGAACTTCTGGATGCTATTGGAATATTTAAATCGGAGACAAAGGAAACCTATCTTAAAGTATATCCTGAGCAGAGCGGTTTCAAAATGGAATATGAACAGGAGGCTATAAATATTCAAAAGCTGGATAAAGGCTGCCTGATATTCAGAACATCAAAAGAAGAGGGCTACAAGGTGGTGGTGACCGATCAGACGAACCGGAATGCGGAAGCCGTTTATTGGAAGGATGAATTCCTCAAGCTGAAGATCAGGAACGACAGTTTTAATCAAACCAACAACACACTGGGAGTATACAAGAGTTTTGTCAGTACGAAGCTCGACGAGGAGTTTGAAATGAACAAAGCCGATAAGATCGATCTCCTGAATAAGTCGATGAAGTATTTCAAGGAAAAGGAAAGTTTCGATATAGACGAGTTTTCAAACGAAGTGATTGGAAACCCTCAGGCCATTGAGTCATTCAAAAACTTCAAGTCCGACTATGAAAAAGAGTTCGACACTCAAATAGCCGATTCCTTCGATATTTCGTCTGCCGCTGTAAAAAAGCAGGCCCGGGTATATAAAAGTGTACTCAAGCTTGACCGTAATTTTCACATCTATATTCACGGGAACAGGGAGTTGATTGAAAAAGGCTTTGACGATGGAAAATCAATGAACTATTATAAGGTGTATTTTAAAGAAGAGGAATAAGGCGGTTTTCTTAGGTTTTACCTTTTTTGTAACTTGAACCGCTTATCCATCGCAGGAAGAGTTTGTAAATAACAGGCGAAAAAACATGACAACAAACGAAGTTCGAAAAGAAAACGGCACATATACAAAAAGGATCAGCTACTTTTTGGTAGCTTTACTGTTAATGGCTCTGTCCTGCACTCCTTCCGTTAAACAAGAAGATCTATACGGAACCTGGAAATATACAAAAGTTGAAAACCCGAATCAGGGAACTCTCAATGCAACTTCAGAAGACGAACTGAAAGAGAACGATCCCTCCATCAGCTTTAGTGCCAGCGACAGTTTAAAGATGATCTGGGGCGGGAAAGTATTGTCACGCGGTACTTTTAAGCTTGAATATCCTACCATAGCCTATAAAGAACAATTACTCGGCGGTACAACGCGGAATATCCGCTTTCTGATTAAAAAATTTGCAGACGACGAGATCGTTTTTGAGACTATGGAAGCTGACGCGGTAAGAGTAACGGCTAAACGAACTGCTCCCTAAAACGTCAGTCTCTTCCCTGGCGGTAATTTGATCTTCCTGGAAAACATCCGTCACAAGGTTGAGGTATCGCGATCCGTTTGTTCATCCGGATATTGGTAATGTCACAGAGCCACCGTCCATTGCTATATTTCAAGCAGAGAATTCGAGAAGTTCGGAATGGCTTCTTTTAATCCTTAACTTCGCAGCACAATATGAAAGTTGTTATTGCAGAGAAACCTTCTGTGGCGCGCGACCTGGCAAAGGTTTTCGGAAAGACGACACGGAAGGACGGATATATTGAGGGACCCGGCTATTCGTTTACATGGGCATTTGGCCATTTGGTGCAGCTCGCTTCTCCCGAAGTTTATGGATTTAAAGGATGGCGGGTTGAGAACCTTCCGATGTTGCCAGAAAGATTTAAACTGGCGGTAAGGCAACAGAAGACTGCATCAGGTACTTCCGACGATCCGGGAGTAGTGAAGCAATTGAATGTCATAAAAAAACTCTTTGATGAGGCGACAGAGATCATTGTCGCCACGGATGCCGGAAGAGAGGGGGAGCTCATCTTCCGCTATATTTATTACCATCTCAAATGTAAGAAGCCCTTTAAAAGGCTCTGGATTTCATCTCAGACAGACGAGGCTATAAAGAATGGTTTCAGGAACCTCAAACCTGGGGTCGAGTATGATACTTTGTTTTTTTCTGCCCAATGCCGGTCGGAATCCGACTGGATCGTAGGTTTAAATGCAACACAGGCGCTGAGTATTGCTGCCGGAAACAGGGCGGTATTGTCGTTAGGCCGTGTTCAAACACCAACTCTGGCGATGATCTGCTTTCGCTATCTGGAAAACAAAAACTTTAAGCCGCAGATTTATTTTCAGGTGGCTATCTATCTGAACAAGGATGATATCAGCTTCCGTGCACTTTCTGTAAAGAATTTTAATGATAAAGAGACGGCTCTGGAAGTGCTTAACAAGGTAAGGGATGTTGCTTCAGGCAACCCTGCCGGCGGACTGATACAGAATGTCGAAGTGAAGCCGAGAAAAGAACAGCCACCGTTGCTGCACGACCTGAGCAGTCTACAGCAGGAGGCCAACAAGCGGAAAGGTTTTACCGCCGATCAAACGTTGAGCCTGGCACAAACCCTGTACGAATCAAAATTGATCACCTATCCCAGGACCGGAAGCCGCTATATCGGAGAAGATGTGCTGGCAGGTATTCCGCAGCTCATTGGAAATCTGGAACAGCACCCGCTTTTCGGAAAACAGGCTTCATTTCTGAAAACTGCCAAGCTGAATAAGCGGAGTGCCAATGCAGCTAAGGTTACCGATCACCACGCATTGCTGCCTACTGAGAATGTTCCGTCGAGCCTTTCTCCCGATCTTCAGGCCGTTTACGATCTGATCGCGGGACGGATGCTGGAGGCTTTTCATCAGGAATGTATAAAAGAACTGACTAAGATCACCATAGAATCTGGATCCTTGTTTGTCGCTAATGGAACGGTCATTCAGTCGCCAGGCTGGCGTTCTGTGTTTAACCAGAAGGATGATGAGAAGGAGGATGAGGAGAATGCGACGCTTCCTAAGGTGAGCAAAGAAGAAAGCCTGCCGATCGATAAGAAGGAAGTGCTGGAGAAGCAAACGAAACCAAAGGCGTTGTATAATGAAGCGAGTTTGCTGAAAGCGATGGAAACTTCGGGGAAAGAAATAGAAGACGAGGAGCTGCGGCAGGCGATGAAGAACTCGGGACTTGGTACCCCGGCTACCCGTGCGTCTATTATCGAAACTCTGATCAAACGCGACTATATAAAACGGGAGAAGAAACTGCTTTTGCCCACAGAGAAGGGACTGGCTGTTTATGATCTTGTGAAGGATAAGAAAATTGCCCAGGCAGAATTGACGGGATTATGGGAAAAGCGGCTCGAAGATATCCGTACCGGTGGATCTGTCGCCGAGTTTAAAAATGAGATCAGAGAGGGCTTTCCGGCCTGATTGCAGAGCCTGAGCCTGAGGAAGGAGCGGTAACTTGCCCTAACTGTAAAAAGGGCGTTCTTCGTTTTGGTGATAAAGCTGTAAGCTGTAACGGCTATCAGCATGGATGCAGTTTTGTAATATGGAGGACCATGTCAGGGAAAAAGCTGACTGATAACCAGATTATGGAAATTATCGAAAAAGGGCGCACTGCTGTTCTAAAAGGATTTAAATCAAAGGCCGGGAATACTTTTGATGCATCGCTTCTCCTTTCGGATGGTAAGGTGCATTTTGTATTTGCTCCGAAAGCAGATGATGCCAAACAGTGAGGTTACTGCATGGTAAGTGCATAAACGGCAAATGAGGCAAGCCAGTGTTCTCCCATATAGTCACCACTTGCCACGTGAGGTAATGCGGCCTTTAAGTGGGTATTTGCTAAGTTGAGAAGGGCCTGCTTATTCTTTTTGCAGTGTTTGGCAATGCCATATAAGTCCCATGCGCGACTCAGGTTAAGTCCGTCGAGGTGAACCAGCTTTCCATCGGAGCGGTCTTTTACCTGCCCGGGAGCAAGGCTGATTTCCGGCTTAAATAAGGATGGCAGGAACTTAACGACCCATGTTTGATATTCAGAAGGAGAAAGGATACGCCACATGAGGTCGGCTTCTTCGAGGGAGGGACTTACGAAATCGGAGCCTCCGGGTTCCCAGGTAATCGGTGCATTGGTGTCGTCTTTATAAAACCGCAGAGCCGTTTCTTTTATAACCGCCTTAAGGGAATCGTCTTTTACTGTTTCCGCATAATCCCATGCCAGCCGCAGTCCAAATGCCAGGTTAGAGTGTTCACCAACTCTTACAGGATAAACCATCTTCGGGAGATATTCCTGGTACATCAGCGATAATCGTTGTGCCAGCGGATTAAGGTTCCTGCTCAGTTGCCTGCCCAAAGGGTCGTCCCAGTTGAGAAGTTCGTTTTGTAGCTGAAGCAGCCAGGCCCATCCATAGGTTCTTTCGAATCCTTTATTTTCCTTCGATTGAAAGATCTTTATTTCCTTGCTGATATTTTCGGCTGAAAGATTCTGACTTAATTTCTCTCTTACTTCGGCAGCTTGGGGCAAGTCAGGAAACAGTTTCAGCAGGCGCACCAGCATCCAGTGTCCGTGTACGCTTGAGTGCCAGTCGAAGCAGCCATAAAATGCAGGATGGTAGGAGCCGGGCCTGACTAAGAGTGAGCTGTCGGCGAAAGTAACGCCTGTTTTATAGGGGAATTCCTGCTGCATGCATTTTAAGGGAAGTTTAGCCAGGTGAGAGGCACCTGCCGGGGTCAGGATGTATTTGCCCTGCTTGATCTGATAATGAGCTTCCTGGGCTTTCAACATATTAGTAAAAATGAT
Source organism: Pararcticibacter sp. (assembly GCA_031981225.1). Classification (GTDB taxonomy): domain Bacteria; phylum Bacteroidota; class Bacteroidia; order Sphingobacteriales; family Sphingobacteriaceae; genus Arcticibacter. The sequence continues at coordinate 42,560 of DALYUO010000003.1, read as the reverse complement.
CAACAAAGAAAAGATGACGATAATTTTAAAAGACACCGAACGCATAATGCTAAGATAGGAATAATTCGATTGCCAGACCACAGAAGGAAGATTCTTCATTAAGCCTGTTTACGAAGATTCTTATTACACTAAATTTCAATAGTTTTCGTTTCTGCTTAATATATTTACAGAATGAAACGAACAATATTATTTGCAATGGCGGTGTTTCCTGCCTTGTTATTTGCACAGAATGGCGCTTTTACAGTTAAAGGCAAAGTAGGAAATTATAATGCCCCGGCGAAAGTTTTTTTACTTTATTCAAATAACTCAGAAACGCAGGTTACTGACTCAGCTATACTCAAAGACGGTTCGTTTTCTTTTAAGGGATCGGTCTCCGAACCTGTTACGGGAGTTTTGGTACTCGATAATAAGGGAGTTGGATTACAGAACGTTCGTCCGGAAAGCAAACCGGATGTGCTTCGTTTTTACATTGAAAAAGGAGATATAACAGTATCTGCTACTGATTCTTTATCTAGAGCCACTGCGACTGGTAAAGCGAATGCAGAAAATAAGAAGCTCAACGCTCAGTTAAAACCGGTTGAAAGTAAGATGGCGGCGCTGAATGATGAGTATAACGCTGCGTCCCCTGAAAACAAACAATCTGAACAGTTTATGACGCCGCTTCGCAGCCGGTTCGAGGTCCTGATGAAAGAGCAGAATGCCATTTTAAAGAAGTTTATTCAGGATAATCCTTCGAGCTACGTTAGTCTGACCGCCCTGAAAAGTGTGGCAGGACAGTCTCCAAATCCTGCGGAAATAGAGTCTTTGATCAATGCTCTTTCTCCCGCACTTAAAAGCAGCGCTTCGCTGAAGCCGCTGATTCAAAGTATGGAGGCTTTAAAGAAAACATCTGTGGGGAGTCAGGCAATGGATTTTACACAAAATGACCCTGATGGTAAGCCGGTAAAGCTGTCGGATTTTAAAGGGAAGTATGTTTTACTTGACTTCTGGGCTTCGTGGTGCGGACCCTGTCGCCAGGAAAATCCAAATGTTGTCAATGCTTTTAATAAGTATAAGGATAAGAACTTTACTATTCTAGGTGTTTCTTTAGACCGGCAAAACGGGAAGGATGCATGGTTAAAGGCCATTAAGGATGACGGCCTGACATGGACTCATGTATCTGATCTGAAGTTTTGGCAAAATGAAGTAGCTGTAATGTATGGCGTTCGGGGAATACCAAAGAATTTTTTAATTGACCCTCAGGGTAAGATTATCGCAACCGACCTTCGTGGAGAGGACCTGGAACGCAAACTAGCAGAAGTACTGCATTGAGTTGAGAATTGAATGTTTAGAGTTGAGAGTTGAACATTCAAAGGAAAAAGCCGCAAAATGAGATTCGCGGCTTTTTCCTTTTTTTTTAATTATATGTTATGGCATATAAAGAGAAATCTTTGTCACGGATTATATCCAAAAGCATATAGTTTCAATACTTTAACCTTTAAAGCAGGTCGAAGCCAATATCTGTTCTGAAATAACGACCATCATAATAAACGCGGCCTGCATCTGCTACAGCTTGCTGTACAGCGTCGAACATCGTATCCTGAACTGAAGTAACCGCTAATACCCTGCCACCTGCTGTCTTTATCTCACTGCCGTCAGAAATGGTTCCGGCGTGGAAAATATGTGAATCGCGGATATTGTCGAGTCCTGCGATGGGGTTTCCTTTAATATACTCTCCGGGGTATCCGCTGGCTACAAGCATCACTGTAGCTGCAGTTTTGGGAGAGATCTTTAGTTCTTTTTCTGCGAGGTTTCCCTGGGCTACTCCTAAAAGAAGGTCCAGAAAATCGCTCTCTATTCTTGGGATAACGCTTTCAGTTTCAGGATCGCCCATGCGAACATTATACTCTATAACATAAGGCTCGCCATCTATATTCATCAAGCCAATGAAAATGAATCCCTTATAATGGATCTGATCGATTTTCAATCCGCCTATGGTGGGTTTGATGATATCGTTTTCTACTTTCTTCATGAAAGCTTCGTCAGCGAAAGGAACAGGAGATATAGATCCCATTCCCCCGGTATTTAGGCCAGTATCACCTTCGCCCACGCGTTTGTAATCTTTAGCTTCGGGAAGGATCTTATACGTATGACCGTCGGTAAGAACAAACACCGACAATTCTATGCCATTCAGAAATTCTTCGATTACTACTGTGCTGCTGGCCTCACCAAACTTCCCTTCGAGCATAGCGACCAGTTCAGTCTGCGCTTCTTCAAGTGTCTGACAGATTAAAACGCCTTTTCCGGCGGCCAGCCCGTCGGCCTTCAAAACTACGGGGAGCTTATGTGTTTCGAGGTACGCAAGTCCTTCGTTAATTGAATGTTTGGTAAAAGAAGCGGATGCCGCGGTAGGAATGAAATGCCTTCGCATAAAGGCCTTCGAATAGTTTTTGCTTCCTTCGAGCTTTGCTCCTTCCTCGTCAGGACCAATAACCGGGATCTCTTTCAGTCGTTCATCGGCGAGAAAATAATCATGAATCCCTTTTACCAGTGGTTCTTCCGGACCTACGATAACCATACTGATATTATTATCTAATACGAAGTTTCGTATTCCCTGAAAATCAGTGACATTCAGGTTTACATTTGTTCCGTATGCTCCGGTGCCGGCATTGCCGGGTGCTATAAACAGCGCAGTACAAAGAGGACTTTGGGTTATCTTCCAGGCAAAAGCGCTCTCTCTTCCGCCGGAACCAAGTAAAAGAATATTCATAAAGGCAAAGATAATGTTAAATCGTTGCGATTATAGTCCCCTTTTCTATTATCAACTCCCGATTTCTATATTTAATTTACTAATTTTGAAGGCTTGTATGCCAAATTGTCTTTCTGTGGTGGGTGGCGTAGTTATTGAGCAAAAGGAATTTTATTGAACAAACAATGTTAGGATTTTTAAGTAAATTATTCGGAAGTAAATCTGAGCGAGATATAAAGTTAATTCAGCCGCTGGTTGAGCAAATTAAGGTCGAGTATGCAAAGCTGGCTGCTATAAGCAATGATGAGTTAAGAGAGAAAACCGTTGCTTTTAAAAGCAAGATCAAAGAAGCACTTGCTGAGATAGATGCAGAAGTAAGCACTCTAAAGACAAAGGCAGAAGATCCTGAATTGTCGGTCCAGGAGAAAACGGACATATATGATCAGATAGATAAGCTCGGAAAGGAGCGCGATAAGGAACTCGAAAAAGTGCTGCTGGAAATTTTGCCGGAAGCATTTGCAGTAGTCAAAGATACAGCGAGACGCTTTACGGAAAATAAAACCATAGAAGTTACGGCTACCCCGGCCGATCGTGAACTTGCTTCACGTAAACCGAATGTGGTGATTCAGGGAGATAAAGCGATCTACCATAATACATGGACGGCTGCGGGCAATACAGTTACCTGGAATATGGTGCATTATGATGTTCAGTTGATCGGTGGTATTGTATTGCATCAGGGTAAAATTTCCGAAATGGCTACCGGGGAAGGTAAAACGCTGGTTGGAACCTTGCCTGCATATCTCAA
>DALYUO010000003.1:34704-38964 GCA_031981225.1 Pararcticibacter sp. | reverse complement strand
GGAATGGTCCTCTGTTTGAATTTCATGGGCTGACAGTCGATTGTATCGACAGGCATCAGCCAAACTCTGAGGCGCGCAGGAACGCTTACCTTGCCGACATTACCTTTGGTACCAATAACGAATTCGGCTTCGACTACCTTCGTGATAACATGACCCTCGCACCTGAGAACCAGGTTCAGCGGAAGCTGCATTTTGCAATGGTGGATGAGGTTGACTCCGTATTGATTGATGATGCGCGTACCCCTCTGATCATTTCAGGGCCTATTCCAAAGGGAGACGAGCATGAGTTCTATGAACTGAAGCCCCGTATCGAGCGACTGGTGAATGTTCAGAGGAATTATGTTACCAATGTGCTGAATGAAGCTAAAAAGCTTATTAAAGAAGGTAAAACCGGTCCGACGGAAGGCGGGCTTGCCTTACTTCGTGCACATCGCGGCTTACCGAAGAATAAAGCTCTGATTAAGTTCCTGAGTGAGCCGGGAGTGAAGCAGCTCCTTATGAAGAGTGAGAACTATCATATGCAGGATCAGAACAAGGAGATGCCTAAGGCGGATGCTGAACTGTTCTTTGTTATTGATGAAAAGAATAACCAAGTTGAGCTTACCGAGAAAGGAATTGAACTGATCACGGCCTCAGGGGAGGATGCGGGCTTCTTTGTGATGCCCGATGTTGGTACTGAGATTGCTGATATCGAGAAATCAGCTCTTTCAACGGAGGAGAAGATTGCACGTAAGGATGAATTAATGCGCGATTTTTCTGTGAAGTCTGAACGGATTCACTCCGTGAACCAGTTATTAAAGGCCTACACTCTTTTTGAACGGGATATCGAGTATATTATTGATGAGGGCAAGGTAAAGATCGTGGACGAGCAGACAGGCCGTATTATGGATGGCCGCCGCTACTCCGACGGACTGCACCAGGCCATTGAAGCGAAGGAAAATGTAAAGGTAGAAGACGCTACCCAAACATATGCTACGATTACGCTTCAGAATTATTTCAGGATGTATCATAAGCTCGCAGGGATGACTGGTACCGCGGTAACGGAAGCTGGCGAGTTATGGCAGATATATAAGCTGGATGTTGTGGAGATCCCAACGAATGTTCCTACTTCGCGTAAGGACATGGAGGATAAAGTTTACCGCACCATGCGTGAAAAATATAATGCCGTTGTAGAGGAAATCACGGCATTGACACAGGCCGGGCGACCGGTACTGGTAGGTACAACATCTGTTGAAATTTCTGAGTTGTTAAGCCGGATGCTTAAACTGCGCGGCGTTAGACACAATGTGCTGAATGCTAAGTTGCACCAAAAGGAAGCAGATATTGTTGCCGAGGCTGGTTTGGCTGGTACAGTAACAATAGCGACTAATATGGCTGGTCGTGGTACCGACATAAAGCTTGGCCCTAACGTTAAAGAAGCGGGTGGTTTAGCCATTGTAGGTACCGAGCGGCATGAATCACGTCGCGTCGACCGTCAGTTGCGTGGTCGTGCCGGACGTCAGGGTGACCCGGGTTCGTCGCAGTTCTTTGTATCCCTGGAAGATAACCTGATGCGTTTATTTGGCTCTGAGCGAATCGCCAATATCATGCTTCGCATGGGAATTGAAGAAGGCGAAGTTATCCAGCACTCTATGATCACCCGCTCTATCGAGCGTGCTCAAAGAAAAGTTGAGGAAAATAACTTTGGTATACGTAAGCGTTTGCTGGAGTATGACGATGTGATGAACTCGCAGAGGACAGTAGTATACGCAAAACGCAGAAATGCATTGTATGGCGAGCGACTGGAGGTTGATCTGAACAACTCTTTCTATGATACTGCAGAGGACATTGTAACCGAATATAAAGAAACGGGGAACTTCGAGGGCTTTCAGCTGGAGGTAATAAGGGTGTTCTCGGTAGATTCAGAGATAGATGAAAAGACGTTTGCCGACAACTCGATCGCGAAACTCACTGATCTTGTTTTTGATAAGGTTACTGAGTATTATCAACGCAAGAATGAGGCGATATCGCAGCAGGCACTTCCTGTATTGAAGCAGGTATTCAGCGAAAGAGGCGAATTTATCGAGAATATTATTGTTCCGTTTACTGATGGTGTGAGATCTATACAGGTGGCTGCTAATCTTAAGAAGGCAGTTGAAACCAATGGTCGCGAAGTATCCAGGGCGTTTGAAAAGACTGTTGTTCTTGCCCTGATCGATGATGCATGGAAAGAGCATCTGCGTGAGATGGACGAATTAAAACAGTCGGTACAAAACGCAGTTTACGAACAGAAAGATCCCTTAGTGATCTATAAAATGGAAGCCTTCAACCTGTTTAAGCAGATGTTGGTTTCTGTTAATAAGGATATCGTAAGCTTCCTGTTTAAGGGAGGTATTCCGGTACAGCAATCTGAAGAAGTACGTGAAGCGAGGCCGCAGCCGAAGCAGGACATGTCGAAACTAAAGGTGTCAAAACCACAGCTCGCTACAGTTGCTGGCGAGGGGGGCGCAGTACCAATGGAAGATACGCGTGAACTTCAGAAGCAAATGCCGGTCAGGCATGAGCAGAAGATAGGAAGGAACGACCCTTGTCCGTGCGGAAGCGGGAAAAAATATAAAAACTGTCACGGTGCGGGTATAGAATAAAAACATGTTAAAAGATAAGATCCGGGAGTTATCCGGAAAGATACACGGCGATGTTATAAACCATCGCCGTTTTCTGCATTCAAACCCTGAATTGTCATTTCAGGAGTATCAGACTTCAGCCTTTGTGAAGGCTTATCTCGATGAACTTGGGATTTCATGGCAGGCGATGGCCGATACCGGCATTGTCGCATTGATCAGAGGCAGTAAACCTTCGGAAGAGGTAGTTGCCCTTCGGGCGGATATGGATGCATTGCCGATCACGGAAAGCAATGATGTTCCCTATAAATCGATCAATCCAGGCGTGATGCATGCCTGCGGGCATGATGTACATACGTCGTCGCTTCTTGGTACTGCACGGATCCTTCAAACTTTGAGGGATGAGTTTGGTGGTACTGTAAAGCTGATCTTTCAGCCTGCAGAAGAAAAGCTTCCGGGAGGTGCCAGCATAATGATCAAAGAAGGCGTGCTGGAGAACCCCAAACCACATGCTGTCATCGGACAGCATGTAATGCCCTTGATCGATGCCGGGAAGATCGGGATCCGTCCGGGGAAATATATGGCTTCCACGGACGAATTGTATCTTACAGTTAAAGGTAAAGGGGGGCATGGAGCGCAGCCGCAACAGAACATTGACCCGGTTTTGATATCCGCCCATATCATTGTAGCCCTGCAGCAGGTAGTTAGCCGCATAGCCGATCCGAAGCTTCCGACGGTATTGTCTTTCGGAAAGGTAATAGCCAACGGTGCCACTAATGTTATTCCCGACGAAGTGAAACTGGAGGGTACCTTCAGGACACTCGATGAAGCCTGGCGGGCCGAAGCTCATAAACGGATGAAAAAGATGGCCGAGGGTATAGCCGAAAGTATGGGGGGAAGCTGCGATTTTCATATAATGAATGGCTATCCTTTTTTGGTGAATGAGGAAAAGCTGACAGCAATGGTTCGGGAATTTGCTGAAGATTATCTTGGTGAAGAGAACGTATTGGATCTGGATATCTGGATGGCGGCTGAAGACTTTGCTTACTATTCGCAGGCTGCCGATTCCTGCTTTTACCGGCTGGGAATACGTAATGAAGCTAAGGGCATCACGTCTTCTGTGCATACTTCCACGTTTGATATTGATGAGAATGCTCTTTCTGTAAGTACCGGCCTGATGGCTTATATTGCCTTGAAACGACTGGGGAATTGAGTGAGATGTGAGTTGTGAGTTGCGGGGTAAAGTTGGACGTTGAGAGTTGAAGGTCTGGGGTGAATTAGCTTGAAATATAATTTTAGATAAGATGTACATTTACCGTAAGCTTATGCCTTTAAGATTGCTGATTCTGGTTTTGTTTTTCTTGACGACTGCTTTTATTGGCAGGGCGCAGGAAGTTAAACGGTTTAATCCGGATACCGTACTTACCGTGAGGCTTGATTCTGCAGTTAATATAAAGGCTGAGCGAATTAACGTACAGACATTTATAAACAAAATCGTTAGTGATACCAGTTTTTATGAAGCTTTCAGGCAGATGAAGCGATATAGCTTTACTGCTGAAAACCGCGTATTCACCTATGATAAGAAAAACAGGATAGAAGGAAGGATCTACCGGAAGATATTTCACAACAATAATGGTCCCTATAAAATGCAATTCCTGGA
>DALYUO010000003.1:30852-34694 GCA_031981225.1 Pararcticibacter sp. | reverse complement strand
GAGAAGCAGGATAGTGGTAAGCTGCTTAAAAAGAACGGGAAATACCAGCTTTATACGGTGGAGATGTTCGATTATATCTTCATGAACGCTTATAATTCTGATTTTGTGGCTTCAGGCGGTGCTACCGCAAAAGGAAAGGGAGGCAGTAATGAATCTTATAAGGACAAGCTTAAAACCTTACTTTTTAGTCCCGGACGGCCAATAAAAGGCGTTCCTTTTATTGGAAACAAAACGCAGATCTTTAGCGCCAACATGCGGCAGTATTATGATTATTCATTTTATAGCGGTACTTATCTTGATTCTATCCCTGTATACACTTTCCGGGTGAAAGTAAAGTCCGACCTTTCCGGCTGGACGAAGGACGGGCTGATGATCAAAGAGCTAAACACAATATTCGATAAGCGTACTTTACAGATTATGGGACGATCTGTAGAAATGCAGTACGATAACCTGGCTTTTGATTTCGACGTTAAAATGAATATTGAAATGGGCTATTTTGATGATGGGGAAACTCTTCTGCCCACTAAGATCAGTTACCAGGGTAACTGGGACATTCCTTTTAAGAAAGAAGAACGGGCCAGTTTCCTGATCCTTCATAAAGGGTATAAGAAAGGAAAATAAAGTTTGTCTGAAAGGTTTGTGCATACTGCTAATGTCTCTTATTTTTGATTCTTTGTTATGATCGCTAAAGAAACCGTTGATAAGATACTTGAAACCGCGCGAATTGAAGAGGTAGTAGGCGATTTTGTAGACCTGAAAAAAAGGGGAACAAGTCTGATAGGCCTTTGTCCATTCCATGACGAGAAAACTCCATCCTTCCACGTGTCTGTTGGTAAGGGCATTTATAAATGTTTTGGCTGTGGTAAAGGCGGCGATTCTCTTCGCTTTATCATGGATCATGAGAAATACTCCTATCCGGAGGCCCTTAAGTTCCTGGCAAATAAATATCGTATTGAGATTGAAGAGATTGAGCAGTCGCCTGAACAACAAGAATCTGACAACCGTCGTGAAAACCTCTATGTCATCTCATCAAGAGCTGCAAAGTTCTTTCGGGAGACGATGTGGGAAACCGAAGAGGGGAAGACAATCGGGCTCGGTTACTTCCGTGAAAGGGGCTTCAGAGATGATATCCTCAAAAAGTTTGAACTGGGCTATTCTCCCGGCTCGTGGGATGCACTTATTGAAAAAACGCTAGCCGAAGGTTTTAAGGAAAGTGTCCTGGAAGATACCGGGCTGGCTATTCGAAATGATAAAGGAAAGCTCTATGATCGTTTCCGGGCGAGGGTCATGTTTCCGATACATAATTTCACAGGGCGGATCATTGGATTCGGAGGACGTACTCTTAAGACAGATAAAAGTGTTCCTAAATATGTTAACTCACCAGAGAGTGAGATCTATCATAAGTCGAACGTTCTTTACGGGCTTTTCTTTGCGAAGAAGGCCATCAGGGATCTCGATAACTGTTACCTGGTAGAAGGCTATGCCGACGTACTATCAGTACACCAGGCCGGGATAGAGAATGTTGTAGCTTCGTCGGGTACGTCTCTGACGACCGAGCAGGTGAGGCTTATCGGTCGGTTTACAAAAAACATTACCATTCTTTATGATGGTGATGCTGCTGGAATCAAAGCCTCCCTGAGAGGACTTGATATGATCCTTGAAGAGGGCCTGAACGTGAAGGTTGTACTGTTTCCCGATGGGCATGATCCCGATTCATATGTTCATAAGATAGGAAGTTCTGCCTTCAAGACATATATTGAAAAGAATCAGAAAGATTTTATACTGTTCAAGACTTCCATCCTTCTAAAGGAAGCCGGTTCGGACCCTATAAAGAAGGCTGGAGTGATCCATGATGTGGTTGAAAGTATTGCAAAGATTCCCGACGGGATTAAGGCTTCTGTATTTATAAGGGAATGTAGTTCGCTATTGCAGATGGAGGAACGGATCCTGATTGCAGAACTTAACAAGCTTCGGCTTGGCAAGAGCAAAAAGGACCCGCGGCATGATGCGCCTGAACCCCTTCCTCCACCGGATGAGATGTATGCGGAGATAGCGGGAACCAAAGATTCGGATGAGGTGCAGGAGAAGGAGATAGTGCGACTGCTTCTTAATTATGGTCATGAACTGGTTCATTGGGACGGCATTACCGACACATATATTGCTCCTTATGTTATTTCGAACCTTGCCGACGTTACATTTGACGACCCTGCATGCAAAGCTGTTATTGACCAATACAGCAGGAGAATGGAATTGGGAGAGCTTCCCACCATTCAGGATTTTATAAAAAGCACCGACGAAAAGATTACTGAACTCGCTATCTCAGTTGTTTCGTCGCCATATGTTCTAAGTGAGAATTGGTTTGCTAAACGGAAAATTTACGTTAAGAATGAGACGGAGAATATGCGGGCCACAATACTCGGAGGTATCTTCCATTTGAAAAAAAGAAAGGTCGACAGGATACTGCGTTCTATAAGGGACGAGATTCAGCAGGAAACAGATGAAGATAACCAGGCCATCCTGATGCAGCGTTATATGCGGGTGAAAGAAGTAGAGAAGGGGATTTCCAGTTTCTTAGGATCGGTAATTGTTAAATAATGGCTCTTCATAATCAAACCGGACATAAAGGAGAAGAGATTGCTGCCCGGTTTTTGATGGATAAAGGGTATAAGATATTGCATACAAACTGGTTTTACGGCAAGGCAGAGGTGGATATAATAGCAGCGTACGACCGGTATATTGTTTTTGCTGAAGTTAAGACGCGGAGCTCGACTGATTTCGGGCAACCGGAAGAATTTGTTTCTGTGTCCAAGCAAAAGCGGTTACAATGGGCTGCAGAAGGATATATTTATCAGCATAGTTATAAAGGAGAGATCCGTTTTGATATCATATCCGTTTTGTTTGATTCGAAGGGAGCATACACACTGAGGCATATAGAGGATGCTTTCTGGGGCTAAACAGTTGACAATGGACAAGGGACAATGGACAATTGGGTTGAAAATGAAGAGCTGAAAGTATAGAAGGGCGCAGTGAGAAAGGTTTTACTTTATTCGGCAATTTTTGTTATTTAGTGGAGGTTCTTGAGTCTCATGATAGGAGACAGCTAAATTTGTTTAAATGAAAAGAGTTTTCATCACATTATTCATATCGGTTCTGATTATTGCCGCGTGCAAGACGCAAAAAAGCAATTCTGTGTATTTTTTGTCGCCTGAAGAGGGACGTGCGGTACCAAAGGGGCAAAGCATAACTTTAAAGATAGACGCAGAGAGTGGATCTTTTGATTCAGTCGCCTATCTTCTCGATACAGCTTTTATTACATCGCGAAAGGACACATCGTCCGTAAGCGTTCAGACATCAGACCTCTCTCTGGGTATTAAGGTTTTAACAGCGAAGGTTTACGAGGGTGCCGAATATAAAGAAGTAACTACGAACATTGTACTGCTCCCAACAACGGTTCCCGTGCAATACAAATATGAGGTTGTTAGTACCTTTCCTCATGATACTTCTGCCTTCACTCAGGGGCTTGAATATCATGACGGTGTTTTTTATGAGAGCGATGGAATGCAGGGAGAGTCGAGCCTTCGTAAAGTAGATTCGGAAAGCGGAAAGGTTTTGAAAAAAATTGAGATGCCCGAAACAATTTTTGCTGAGGGGCTGACAATTGTTGGAGATAAACTGGTTCAGCTGACCTGGCAAAACCTGATCGGGATTGTTTATAATAAAGATACTTTTGAGAAGCTAAAGGAGTTTCCTTACCAAGATAGTCAACAAGGCTGGGGTCTGTGCTATGATGGCGAGAGAATTTACAAGTCAGATGGAACGAACAGGATCTATACTCTCAATAA
>DALYUO010000003.1:20955-30842 GCA_031981225.1 Pararcticibacter sp. | reverse complement strand
GGAGGAAGGGTATATTGAGGTATACAGCAATAGAGGAGCCATAGACTCCCTGAATGAGCTTGAATATATTAATGGTCGTATTTATGCCAATGTTTGGGAGAGAAATACCATTGTAATTATTAATCCATCAACAGGAGTGGTGGAAGGAGAGCTGGATTTATCTGATCTCTATCCACTAGAGTCACGCAATCCTACTGCAGATGTTTTGAACGGTATTGCCTGGGACGCCTCCGGGAAGCGTTTTTTTGTTACCGGCAAAAGGTGGGATAAAGTATTTGAGTTGAAGGTTACAGGTCCCGGGCTGTAGGAAGTATCTTAATGATCCAGCCCACAGCCCGGGAACTATTACCAGTCTCAATGACTAAGCCAAGCCTTATATTGATTGATCAGGCCATTCGTAGAGGAATCATGTGTCTTTACTGTTTCCTTGCCTTGAAGCTCAGGAAGGATCTTACTGGCTAGTTGCTTGCCTAATTCAACTCCCCACTGGTCGAAGCTGAATACGTTCCAGATAATTCCCTGTACAAAGATCTTATGCTCATACATGGCAATAAGAGAGCCGAGTGTTTCGGGACTTACCTTCTTTACCAGTATAGAGTTTGTTGGCCTGTTGCCCTCAAAAACTTTAAAAGGAGCAAGCGCAGCTACTTCTTCTTCCGGTTTTCCGGAGGCTTTTAACTCTGCAACTACTTCGTCTTCTGTTTTGCCGTTCATTAATGCCTCTGTCTGGGCAAAAAAGTTAGACAAAAGCAGTGTGTGATGAGTGCCCACGGGGTTATGTGACTGAGCCGGTGCGATAAAATCAGCAGGTATCAGTTTAGTTCCCTGATGGATGAGCTGATAGAAAGCATGTTGACCGTTAGTGCCTGGTTCTCCCCAGATGATCGGACCGGTTTCATAGTTCACTCTCTGTCCATTACGGTCGATGTATTTTCCGTTACTTTCCATATCCCCCTGCTGAAAGTACGCTGCAAAACGGTGCATATACTGGTCGTAAGGAAGAATGGCCTGGCTTTCGGCTTCGAAGAAATTGTTGTACCAAATGCCTAGTAAAGCGAGGATGACCGGTATATTTTCTTCAAATTCCGTTTCACGGAAGTGCCTGTCCATTGCATGTGCTCCCGAAAGCAAGGCCTTAAAGTTATCAAAGCCGATACCTAAGGCAATGGAAGTACCAATAGCGCTCCATAAAGAATAACGTCCGCCTACCCAGTCCCAGAACCCGAACATATTTTTCGTATCAATCCCGAAAGCTGCAACAGCCTTTTCATTGGTCGAGAGCGCAACAAAATGTTTTGCTACGTCGCTATCGGATGCACCTTCCTGAAGGAACCAGTTTCGCGCTGTATGCGCATTTGCCATGGTTTCCTGGGTTGTGAATGTTTTAGATGCAATGAGGAACAGGGTGGATTCGGCCTTTACCTTTTTTAAGGTTTCGGCAATATGGGTGCCGTCAACATTCGACACGAAGTGGAGGTTCAGGTGATTTTTGTATGCCTTTAATGCTTCGGTTACCATTACCGGACCCAGGTCTGAGCCGCCTATTCCAATGTTAACAATGTCGGTGATCGTTTTTCCTGTATATCCTTTCCATTCCCCTGAAATGACAGAATTGCTGAACTGCTCCATTTTACGAAGAACTTCATTTACTTCAGGCATCACATCAATACCGTCGACCTTTACAGGTTCGTTCCATTGGTTCCTTAATGCCGTATGAAGTACTGCACGCCCCTCGGTTTCGTTAATAACTTCACCGGTAAACATCGCCTCAATGGCATCCTTTAACCCGCACTCTTTGGCAAGCTGGATAAGAAGGGCTATGGTTGTTTCATCTATCCGGTTTTTCGAGTAGTCGAGCAGAATTTCGTTGAATTTAACGGAGAACTTTTCATATCTGTGCGGATCTTCTTTAAATAGATCGCGCAGGTGTTTCTCGCTGATCTCAATAAAGTGGTCAGTAAGATATTGGTAGGACTTTGTTTCGGTAAAGTTTACTTTAGGAAGCATAGCTGTTTAATTTTCAGCGAAGATAAAACTCCTTTTCGGGCGGGGAAAATTTTATTGGGAAAATTGCATTGATGAGAAGAAGGTGATGCCTGACTTTCGTCGCTCGCCAATAAAAGCGCGGCCACAGAAAGGGAATAGCCGCTTTATTATTACCTTTGCAATTATGACCAAAGAACAATTAACAGACTTGAGGGATAGATCTGCTACCCTGAGGAGGCATCTTTGACATCGACCGGAAGCTTGATGAACTGCACCAGGAAGAAGAATTAACGTTAACACCTGACTTCTGGGACCAGCCGAAGGAGGCTGAAAAGGTGTTGCATTCTATTAAATCGAAGAAAGTCTGGACAGACGGGATTGTAGCTGTAGAAGCTGCAGTAGACGATGTTGCGGTAATGTTCGACTTTTTTCAAGCCGGGGAGGCGTCTGAAGCTGAATTGAAGGAGCAATATCAAACTGCTCTGAAGAAGCTGGAGGAATTGGAGTTTAAGAACATGTTGAGCTCTGAAGAAGATCAGCTGAATGCAGTGCTTCAGATCACAGCAGGAGCAGGGGGCACGGAGAGCTGCGACTGGGCGAGTATGCTGATGCGAATGTATATCATGTGGGCTGAGAAGAACGGCTATAAGGTTGCAGAGCAGGATTTTCAGGAAGGTGAAGTGGCAGGAGTGAAATCGGTAACGCTACAGATTGAAGGAGATTTTGCATATGGATATTTGAAAGGTGAAAATGGTGTGCACCGGCTGGTGAGAATTTCTCCCTTCGACGCTAACGCCAAACGTCATACTTCCTTTGCATCCGTATATGTATATCCCCTCGTTGACGATACCATAGAGATAGAAGTGAACCCTGCGGATATCGAATTTGAGACTTTCCGTTCAGGAGGAGCCGGAGGGCAGAATGTGAACAAGGTTGAGACTGCGGTTCGTTTATATCACAAACCATCTGGAATTATTATTAAGAACCAGGAATCGCGGTCGCAACTGCAGAATAAAGAAAATGCCATACGGTTGCTTAAATCACAATTATACGAGGCCGAGCTTCGGAAGCGTATGGAAACGTCAGCCGCAATTGAGGGATCGAAGAAGAAAATCGAATGGGGCTCTCAGATCAGGAACTATGTACTTCATCCCTATAAGTTAGTGAAGGACTTGCGGACAAACTATGAAACCTCCAATGCGCAGGCGGTGCTCGACGGCGATCTGAACGATTTCCTGAAAGCGTATCTGATGGAATTTTAACAATATAATGCTAGTCGCCGGCTCCGGGGGAATCCAGTGCTTCGAGCAATTCACCGATCTCTCTGACTTTCTCTTCGTAACCAAGCTTTAAATAAGACGAGGTGAGGTTGCGAAGAATTCTTTTGATTATATCGGCATTGGTGCAAGGCTCATAAAATTGTTTTTCGGGGGTTAGATTTAGTTGTTTAAGGAAAGAATCAACATCTCTTTTTCCAAAAATAAAGCCTTTGTTAAAGGCGTTGATATAAAAAAGAACTTTTTCGTCTGTATATTCTTTGGTTTCGTCTATATAAGCAAGTATGAAATGCTGTGGAAGGTTCACACCGTAGACGGGTATATCGAGTCTTTGTGCTATGACCGAATAAATCAGAGCAAGGGAAATCTGATTTCCTCTTTTTGTTTCAAGCACCTGGCTGATATAGGAATTCTGAGGATCCTGATGATTGGTGGTATTGCCTGAAAAGCCATAAATATTATAAAAAACGTGATTTATTAGCTTCACCTTCTCGATGGCACTCATGTCATACAAAATTTGCAACCACACTTCACGCTTGATATCTTCAATCTGGTTGATTATTTTCTGAGGGTCTATGTCAGGGTACTGGTACTTATTGATAATAATAGCACCTTGCAGGAGATCAAAAGCGCCTCCATTATACCATAGTGACAGTTCGCGTTTAACTTCAGAGAACTGAATCCTATGGATCAGGTTCTCCAGACGCTCCTGTAAAATAGTATCCATAGACTGCTCCCATGCGAACTCAAGCTGTTCAATGACCTCATTTCCATAGGAAAGAAGGCGGTCTTCTACGTGCCGCGCTATCTCTGCGTCCGGATCATCCAGTAACTTTATCAGTGAGCCTATTTCTTTTTCATTCATATGTAGTCAACGCATAGTGAGCTGCAGCCGTTTCGGAGTCGTTAAAATAACATTCTTTCCTGATAATTCGTTTGTGTTTTTATCGATTCAACAAAATGTTTTGTTTTTTAATCGCTATGCCGACGAAATTTAGAGCTTCTTCAAAGCTTAAAGCAAAAAAACTCTAAGTTTGCGTCAGTATGTTTAACTTACAATTAGTCAAATCATTTGTAAAGCACCGGTTACAAGCCAAGACGCGGCATGGCGTACATTCTCCTTTTGTTTATCATCTGATAGACAAGGTCATTTATGACTTCAGACCGCGTGATGAATATAAAGATATAGAACAATTGCGGCACCGGCTTCTTTCAGATCAGCGGACTATCAGCATTACTGATCTTGGTGCCGGATCTCTTGTTAATAACAATAAGCAGAAGCATGTAAAGCAGCTGGCGAAAAATGCACTCAAATCTCCCTCTCTTGCGCAGCTTATATACAGGTTAACTAACGAACAAAAACCAAGGAATATTATCGAACTGGGAACATGTTTAGGATTAACCACTTCCTACCTTTCCAAAGCAGCTCCCGGCGCAGAGGTGATCAGCATTGAGGGCTGTCCGGAAACTGCAGCACTGGCAAAGGAGAATCTGAATAGCCTGAATATAAAGAACGTAAGCATATTGACCGGGAATTTCGATGATATATTGCCTGAAGTGATAGACCGCAGCCCTTATATCGATCTGGTCTTTGTTGATGGCAATCACCGTAAGGAGGCCACCCTTGACTATTTCAATCAGAGCCTCCCTAAAACACATGAGGGTACCTTAATGATCTTCGATGATATCTATTGGAGTAAAGGTATGGAAGAGGCATGGCAGGAGATTAAGGACCATCCGCAGGTG
This sequence comes from Pararcticibacter sp., assembly GCA_031981225.1. GTDB lineage: Bacteria > Bacteroidota > Bacteroidia > Sphingobacteriales > Sphingobacteriaceae > Arcticibacter. The sequence continues at coordinate 25,833 of DALYUO010000003.1, read as the reverse complement.
ACTGTGACGATCGACTTATTTTGGATTGGTCTTGTGTTTTTCCGAAAAGAACAGGTCAAGGAGCATTTCAAGGTAAAGTTCTGACCGTTAAAATGCTTCGGCGAGGGCAAAATAAAAACCTTTCTGGCGTTCTTCCCCGGGGCGTTTCTCACCTGCTGCATAATCCATGCGTAAAGTGATACCCCGTGCAGGGTCCATGAAGTAGCGGACCCCAGCTCCATAATTTGGTTTCAATTTTCCGAAGGCAAATTCTCCGTTTTTAAATACCGAGCCCGTGCCTGCAAACGCAGCAACACCAAAACGGTTCATAAACCGATAACGGAGTTCTCCATGTGCAGTTACCAGATTCTGATCTCGATATCGCCCGGTATAATATCCCCGCATCACCTGGTCGTTGCCCAATTGAGGCAAAAGGTAAAAAGGCAGCTCTGAGCCCTGAATCGTTTGATACGTTGCGTTAAATCCTAAAACCACTTTAGGGACAATTGCCCTGAAGTTCCTGAAGTCGGCATGGATTATGCTTCCGTTGAAAGCATCATCGGTAATTGCCGGCGCATAGGAATAGTTAAGCTTAAAGAAAGAGCCCTTAGTTGTATAGGTGTTGGTATTCCGGCTATCGAATATGGCAGAAAGCCCGATGTAAGCTACTTTTCCCCCCTCTTTATTCTGAAATGCTTCTGTTTCGTAAATGCCTCCAGGCTCCTTATCCGTAAATTTGTAATTTTCATAGCCTGCATTAATCCCTGCATATACTTTTCTGGTAATCAGCTTTTCTACATCGGCGCTCAGAATAAATATTTTTTGAGATAACCGGTCCTTATTAATCTCATTCGTTGCGTCCCCTGTTCCATAAAAGTCAAAAGGGAAGTTTTTATATCTCAGCATACCAGAGTAGTGATAGCGGTTGCCTGGCGACCATATGTCGGGCTTTATAACAAAGTTCGATTGCTTTTTTGTAGTAAAAGTAATAATGGCGTTGATTGCCGAACTGCGGGTGGAGGTGTCGGCTTTGTCGGTGAAAAAAGAAGTGACGGAAATAGCTCCGAATTCCAGTCCTGTTTCCTGGGCGTAGGCAGCTGCCGGAAGTATAATGAAGCTCGTATTGCGGGTAGTATCACTTTTTTCAGATAAAAATTTTTCAATTAGTTTTTTTTGAGCTAGAAGGCTATTTCCGGATATCAGGAAAGTGAAAGTCAGAAGGGCCAGATGTTTTTTCATTGCCGCTAATATAAAAAGATGAATTAGTATCCGGCATGACTTTGTTGCAGCTATTACATTTTAACACTCTTTTGATTTAAGCAAATGAATGTTAGGTTTGTATCATTGAAGCGCCAGAGTATTAATGGCATCAAAAGAATGGATAAAAGGATTGTTAGAATTAAAGATATAGCCGAAAAAGCTAAAGTATCGGCAGGTACTGTCGACAGAGTATTGCACAACAGGGGTAGGGTGGCGGAAGATGTAAAAGAGCGTATACTTACCATTATTAAGGAAATGAAGTATGAGCCTAATTATAGTGCAAGGGCTCTTGGTTCTAATAAGCTTTACACAATTGGGGCGTTGATTCCTGATTACACCTATGATCCCTATTGGTTTGACCCTAAAAATGGAATAGACAAGGCGGAAAAGGATCTTAAACAATATGGAATATCAGTAAATCAGTATCAGTTTATTCCCGAAAAACCTGAGTCATTCATAGAAAAGGCAGAAGAAGTAACTGAAATGAGGCCGGATGGAATAGTTCTGGCTCCGATTTTCTATAAAGAAACGCTCCCGTTCATGGAGAGGTGGAAAAAATTGAAAATTCCCTTTGTTACTTTTAACACGCATATTGAAGGTGTTAAATCGCTTAGTTACATTGGTCAGGATTCATACCAAAGTGGTTTTCTGGCTGCAAAACTCTTTCATTACGGCCATCCTGAAAGTTGTTCGGTGCTCCTGGCCCATATTGACGAGGACATCAGCAATTCGGCACATCTTCTGAAAAAAGAGCAGGGCTTCAGGAACTATTTTGAACAGAACAACTTAACCGACCAATATACGATCAGAAGAGTTGAACTTCAAAGACGGGATTATCTTGCCTTTATGAAGCAACTGGATAACATTGTGGAAGATAATGCAGATCTGAAATGCGTTTATGTTACCACGTCTAAAGGCTATGAAATTGCTGCCTATCTTGAACAGAGAAATATAGAAGGCATAAAGGTGATTGGCTACGATCTGGTGCCAAAAAATATCTATTATATAAACCAGGGGATTATCAGCTTTGTCATTAATCAGCACCCGCGCGGCCAGGGATACCGAAGTGTTCACCAGCTTTCCGATCATCTTGTGTTCAAAAAGAAAGTGCCTTTAATTAAATATCTGCCTTTAGATATCATTACCAAGGAAAACCTAAGCTACTATTTAAACGACGACGTTTAATAAATCCCTTACAGACTTTCGCTTTTATCCCTGTTATACTCATGTATATCCCATTTTCATGTCGTTTACACGGGTAGTTCCGCCTCTGTGTAATGTATTAAAACAATAGTGTGGGCGTTAACATTTTGTTAAATCGTGTGTGTGGGCGCAAACATTACTTGTTTTTATAAAAAACAATTTTTAAGTTTGAATAATAATAGAAATGTGTGCGTGTTGTTGAGCACGAAACAGATTCTAAAGAATTAACCTGAGATTTAATATAAAGATATGTCAAGATTAAATTTATTAGAGGAAACTCGTTACGAGAAACTGCCGGTAAGTGTGTATCCTGATCCGGTGAAAGCTTCACTTGCGGTAGCACAAAGAATTGCCGATTTAATAAAAAGCAAACAAGCTAAAGGTGAAACTACCGTTCTTGGACTTGCAACAGGCGCTACGCCTGTAAAGGTATATGCGGAGCTGGTAAGGATGCATAAAGAAGAAGGACTCAGTTTTAAGAACGTAGTGACTTTCAATCTCGACGAATATTATCCAATGCAGCCTGACGCCATTCAGAGTTATGTCACCTTCATGAAAGAGAACCTGTTCAATCATATTGATATTGACCCGGCTAATGTGAATATTCCTGATGGTACTTTGGATAAAGACGAAATTCAGGCATATTGTCTCGATTATGAACGGCGTATAAGCGCTTACGGCGGTCTCGACCTTCAGATATTAGGGATAGGAAGAACCGGGCATATTGGATTTAATGAGCCGGGGTCGGCGCCAAATTCGGGTACTCGTTTGGTAACCCTCGACGACCTGACCAGAAGGGATGCTTCGTTCGACTTTGGAGGTAAGGAAAACGTTCCGACAAAGGCAATTACCATGGGGATAGGCACGATCTTCAAGGCTCGCGAAATAATACTGATGGCCTGGAATCAAAAGAAGGCTGAAATTATTAAGAAAGCTGTTGAAGGCGAGATCTCTTCGGATGTCCCTGCGACATATTTGCAACTGTCGGCGAACGTAGAGTTTGTGCTCGACGCCGATGCAGCATCAGAACTCACAAGGTTCGATACTCCATGGCTTGTAAAAGATTGTCACTGGGATGAAAAGCTTATAAAGAAGGCAGTGATATGGCTTTCGAAGACATTAAACAAGCCGATTCTGAAACTAACGGAGGAAGACTATAACAATCATGGGATGGCCCAGCTCGCCACAGAGCGCGGACCTGTATACAATATTAATATCCATATTTTCAATAAAGTACAGCACACCATTACTGGCTGGCCGGGTGGAAAGCCAGATGCTGACGACAGCCAGAGACCTGAAAGGGCAGAACCTGCAAAGAAGAGAAGCATTATTTTCTCACCGCATCCCGACGATGATGTAATCTCCATGGGTGGTACATTCATTCGGCTAGCCGACCAGGGGCACGAGGTTCACGTGGCTTATCAAACGTCTGGCAATACGGCAGTGTGGGACGACGACGTGCTTCGCTTCACTGAATTTGCAATAGATTTTGGCAAAATGCAGGGCCAGGATTCAAAGGGACTGGAAGGACTGTATGAGAATATGCGCAGTTTTATGGAAGTGAAAAAGCCGAATCAGCCCGATACGGAGGAGATAAGAAATATTAAGGGCTTGATCAGAAAAGGCGAGGCTATAGCCGGTGCGCGTTTTGCCGGACTTCCGGATGAGCATATTCATCTCCTGGATCTTCCTTTTTATGACAGAATGAAGACTCAGAAACATGTTAGCTATGAGGATGATGTTAAGATCGTAATGCAACTGCTTCAGGAAGTGAAACCTCATCAGGTATTTGCTGCCGGAGACTTTGCTGATCCGCATGGTACCCACAAAGTTTGTTTTGATATTATACTAGAAGCGTTAACAAAGCTTAAGGCTACGGAAGAATGGACGAAAGACTGCTGGCTCTGGCTGTACCGCGGAGCATGGCATGAATTTGAGATTCACGAAATTGAAATGGCTGTACCATTGTCGCCACAGGAAGTCGAAAGAAAACGGCTGGCTATCTTCAAGCACCAGTCGCAAAAAGATCTTCCGGTATTCCCAGGCGACGACGCGAGAGAATTCTGGGTAAGAGCGGAAGACAGGAACAGAGAGACGGCCCGTGCTTACGACCAGCTTGGACTGGCGGAATATGCGGCAATGGAAGCTTTCGTAAGATGGAGATTTTAATCTCCATCTGATAAAAAGCACCTTGATGGCGGGACGGCAATGTGAGAAGACAGATTACTCATTGTGAACATACTCTAAAAATTTAAAAAGTAGATGGAAAGATCTTCCGTATTGCCTGATAATATACCGGTAAAAAGATCCGGTTTAAGCCCTATCGTGATCATTGGGGCTTTGTTCTTCATTTTTGGCTTCATTACCTGGGTTAACGGAACTTTAATCCCTTACCTAAAGATCGCTTGCGAACTAACGTCGGATACAGAATCATAC
>DALYUO010000003.1:6747-20945 GCA_031981225.1 Pararcticibacter sp. | reverse complement strand
GGTTATTGAAGAGAACCGGCTATAAAAAAGGAATGGCAATAGGCCTGTTTACAATGGCTGTGGGGGCGATGATTTTTATCCCGGCAGCTGAAGCGAGGAGCTTTAATATGTTTCTTGCCGGACTATTTATTATTGGTACCGGACTTGCCTTACTTCAAACAGCCTCGAATCCGTATGCCGCAATTCTAGGTCCTCACGAGAGTGCCGCCAGGCGGATTAGTATCATGGGTATTTGCAATAAGGTTGCCGGAATCTTAGCCGGGCTGATTTTTGGATATATAGCTTTAAAAGATGCTGATTCCTTTGAGCACAACCTTCTGTCCATGTCGGCAGATGCGAAAGAAGCTGCACTGGATGAGCTCGCGTCGCGCGTTATAGTTCCTTATATAATTATTTCTGCGATGTTGGTAATTCTGGCAATGGTGGTACTGAGGTCTTCCCTCCCTGATATAAATGATGATGATCAGGGTGAACAGGACAGTGCTGATCCTCAGCACAGGAAAACCAGTGTATTTCAATTCAGGCATTTGCTTTTAGGTGTCTTAACGCTCTTTCTGTATGTAGGGGTTGAGGTTATGGCAGGCGACACTATAATAAGTTACGGAAAAGCCATAGGTATCCCTTTGTCTACTGCACGTTTTTTCACTCAGGCAACCCTGGCCTTTATGCTGCTGGGCTATATTATCGGAATTGCTGCTATCCCAAAGTATATTTCTCAGGAAAAGGCCCTGCAAATATGTGCCATTTCGGGCGTTATATTTACAGTGATGGCTGTGTTGAGCACAGGATATGTATCGATACTGTTTATAGCACTTTTAGGTTTATCAAATTCGCTCATGTGGCCGGCGATATTTCCTTTGGCTATCAAGGGTCTCGGAAGATTTACAAAAACTGCCTCCGCATTGCTTATTATGGCGATTGCAGGGGGAGCTATCTTACCTCTGTTTTATGGCGTTATATCAGAGCGATTAGCTCTTTCTTTTGACAAAGCAACTGCTTCTACGCAGGCATATTGGATCATGGTGCCCTGTTATCTCTTTATATGGTATTTTGCCGTTAAAGGACATAAAGTAAAATCCGACAAAGATTCCTATTAAGCATAAAATGGAAAGTCAATATAATAAGGAGGATGTGGAAGACATATTGTCTCGGTTTTTTATAAGAGGCAAAGTTGCTTCTATTAATCCTTTTGGTTCGGGGCATATCAATTCGACGTTCTATGTTAAAAATGCAGATTTTAACGAGCCGGATTATTTGCTTCAGAAGATTAATCATAGCGTATTTAAAGATGTACCAGGGTTAATAGGGAATATTTTGCTTGTTACCTCGCACTTGAAAAACAAGCTGAAAGATGTACCCGGTGCTGATCCTGATAAAGAAGTTCTTACGCTCGTTGAGGCCAAAAACGGCGGTTTCTTTACAAAAGATGTGAATGGCAGTTACTGGAGGATTTATTATTTTATAAAAGATACCAAAAGTTATGATCAGGTAGAAACTCCTAAACAAGCGTTTGAAACAGGAAAGGCATTTGGAAGGTTTCAGAAGCTGTTGTCGGATCTGGATGCTGAACAGCTTTGCCATACGATCCCAAACTTTCATAATATAGAAATGAGGTTGCAGCAACTCCACGATGCAATTGATGCAGATCCGAAAGGACGGGTGAAAGAGGTTACGTTTATAATCGATTTTATCAATGAGAGGGCGTGGCAAATGGGCGCTGTGCTTCGGGCAGGAAGGGAGGGAAAGCTGCCTTTGCGTATCATTCACTACGATACCAAGCTGAACAACGTTTTATTGAATAGGAATGACGAAGTTCAATGTGTAATCGATCTCGACACAGTGATGCCGGGCTATGTTGCGTATGACTTTGGAGATGCTATCCGGACCATCATTAACACATCTGCCGAAGATGAAAAGCAGTTTGATAAGATAAATCTGAATATCCCGCTCTTCAAGGCTTATACAGAGGGTTACTTCGCCGAAGCTTCGGGCTTTTTAACAGAAAATGAGATCGAGTCCTTGTCTCACGGTATGCTGCTGTTGCCTTACATGCAAACCGTTCGCTTTTTAACCGACTATATACAGGGAGATACTTATTATAAAATTCATTTTCCCGGTCATAACCTTCAACGGTCGCTGGCGCAAATGCAGCTCCTCCGACGGATAGAAGATGAGTATGATGTGTTAAAGGGAATAATTATGGATGTAGCATATTGACCAGTTGATTATATACGTTATATGAAGTCGCTTTCAGTTCCTTTTGTTTCAGGCGTAAACAAAGACACGCCAGTTGAGGATGTTTCATTGATGCTAAACGGCCTTGGCAGAAATGTTATTGAAACGGTATCCTGGTCTGCCTATCCATATAAGCCGGATGCCTCTTTTGTTTTGGCTTATGCGGCAGACTGCTTCTTTCTAAAGTATTATGTAAAAGAAGACGCGTTACAGGCTGTAGTGCATCATCTCAATGAGCCGGTGTATAAAGACAGTTGCGTTGAGTTCTTTGTCTCTTTTGGCAAAGAAAGAGAATATTATAACCTTGAATTCAATTGTCTCGGCTCGTGTTTAGCAGCCTATGGTCCCGAACGCAACGGAAGAAAGTTACTGCCGGGAAATGTAGCAGATAAGATTCGGTCGGGGACCTGGATTAGCACGGGCGATACCCAGGATGGTATTTATTGGGAGTTAACACTGATAATTCCATTTGAGGTATTTATACATCACCAGGCTCTATCTCTAAACGAGATCGGGTGCAGGGCTAATTTCTATAAATGCGGTGATGATCTTCCGGTGCCGCACTTTCTGTCCTGGAACAAAATAGAGACAGACGATCCGGACTTTCATAAACCAGAGTTTTTCGGCAACCTGTATTTTGAATAATCTGGGATAAAACATTCAAAAAATCGCAAAATCTATAAATTTGGATTTAATAATCAGTTTGTGTTAATGAAGTACTTCCGTCACCTCTTTATTCTTTCCGGCATCATCCTTTTGTTTCAACCAGTCTGGGCTGCACGTGTCGATACAGTTGAGACATTCAGTGTAGCAATGAGCAAAAAAATTAAGGCCGTAATGGTTTTTCCTGAAGACTATTCAACCGGGAAAGAGTTTCCGGTAGTTTACCTGCTGCACGGCCACGGTGGGAATTATAAAGCTTGGCCAAAGGTTCCATTCCTTACTGAAGCTGCTGACAAGTATCACATGATCCTGGTATGTCCGGATGGAGGCTATGGAAGCTGGTATTTTGACAGTCCCGTCGATCCAGAGTGGAAGTATGAAACCTATGTCTCTGATGAGCTGGTGAAGTGGGTGGATAAAAATTATAAGACAAGGAAGAGCAGAGAAGGCAGGGCTATCACAGGATTAAGTATGGGAGGCCATGGCGCTTTGTATCTGGCTTTTAGACATCAGGACGTTTTTGGCGCTGCGGGCAGTATGAGCGGCGGTGTCGATTTTCGTCCCTTTCCCAATAATTGGGACATACCTGCCAGGCTGGGGAAATATTCGGAATATCCCGACCGGTGGGAGCAAAATACGGTGGTCAACATGCTGCATCTATTAACACCAGGCTCTCTTTCGTTAATAATAGATTGCGGAACGGAAGATTTTTTCTACAAAGTCAATGAAAGTCTCCATAGCAAGTTGATTGAGAGAAATATTCCCCACGACTATATCACCAGGCAAGGGTCGCATAACTGGACTTACTGGAACGAATCTGTGAAGTATCAGCTTCTTTTTATGAATGAATTTTTTCGGGAAAGTAATCCCTGATGTCAGAATTCTTTACTCTACTGAAGTCTTTAAAAAAGATTGTGCTCCGGATTTATTTAAATTTAGTTGTCTTTCAAACAAGCTTGAACGGAAAATTGTTATTTGTCTGCTTTAGCATCTCTTCGGGCAAGTATCAGCAGGAATACCAAATGTAGGTTTGGGTTCCCTTATTTCGGGATGCTGGCAGCGAGTTAATAAATGTAATACTATGGGGCAGATATTTACAATTGATTTAGCTGGATCAAGCTTTCATTTTCAGTTAATTAAACTTCAGCAGGTTGATCGCATGGTCGAATCGCAAATACTGCTGCAGGGAACAACTGTGACTCTTTGCAAAGGGGATAAAGGCGATTGGATGCAGAAGGAGAACTCAAACCCGATTGTAAAGGAGCTTGTACAGGCTATAGGGAACTCTATTTCTCTTCGCTACCGTATTTGACATCCCTGATTCCAGGTGGCAGACATTCTCAAAAGGATGTCTTTTTAATTAAATGACGACAGCGGCGCGTCTTCGTGCCGCTTTAAATAATTTTCATGCTTAGCGCTCTGTTAAAAGATCATACGAGGCAACCGCATCAGTCGCTCGAAAAATTGCTGATAGGAAGACTTAAGGATATTAGAAATAAAGCAGATTATGGATCTGTTTTGCGAATTTTTTATGGATTTATCGCTCCTCTTGAACATGAGATAGCAAGGGTAAATATGGAAGGTATTTTATCAGATTTCTTTGAAAGAAGGAAATCTTTATCGCTTTTAAACGACATGGAGGTATTACAGTCAGGCACGTATAAGCTGGAGCAATGCCACCTTCTTCCGGATATCAGAAATACCTCGGACGCATTGGGGGCGTTATATGTACTGGAGGGGTCGACTTTAGGAGGGCAGTTGATCAGCAAGATGATAAAGGCGAGACTTAAGGTGCCGGATACTACACTTACTTATTTTAACAGCTACGGCGACAACACTTCTGTTATGTGGAGCAGGTTCCGGCAAGTTTTAGATAACACTCCTGCAATAGATCATAAAGAGGTTGTAAAGAGTGCAACCGACACATTTGAAACATTTAAAAACTGGATCGCCAGGCATGAACAAAAAGAACTTTGATTCTGATTTCTGCGGAAGTTTACCTCTGCATCAGATCAACATGATACAAGCCTATGGATATCTGCTCGTTTTGGAGCGTGAAGATTTGAAGATAATCCAGGCGAGTGAAAATGTCAACGAGATATTTGGATTGGGTGTTCAGCAGCTTGTGCGAACCTCGTTCAGAGATTACATAACAAAGGAAGAAGCGGACAGTCTTTATTTGAAATTTCAAACGGGAATTGTTGAGAAGGTACCGTTATCGCTGACAATAAAAACGGAGGGGTATGCCGGACGTTTTATTGCAGTAGCTCATGTCAAAAACGAGTATCTTATTTTAGAGATAGAGAAAGCGGGACAGGAGAATTCATTTCTGGATGTATTTCAGGAACTGAAATATGTGATGGCTGAGATTAACCGCAGCGAATCTGTTTCTGAGGCTAGTTCGGTTGTAGTGTATCAGTTAAAAAAGCTCTCTGGCTTTGACAGGATATTAATGTACAGATTTGATGATGACTGGAATGGAACGGTGATAGCGGAAGTAAAAGAGGAAGGGATGGATCCTTATCTGGGACTTAAATTTCCGGCCTCAGATATTCCCAAACAGGCTAGGGCGTTGTATCTTAAAAATCCTTATCGGCTGATACCTTCCGGTGATTATACTCCCGTGAGGCTTTATCCCGTCATAAACCCTGTATCACAAGCGTTTATTGATCTTTCCGACTGCAATCTCCGTGCAGTTGCGGGCGTTCATCTTGAGTACATGAGAAATATGAAGATCAGCGCCTCAATGTCGATCAGAGTCATCAGGAATGATAAGTTATGGGGTTTAATTTCCTGTCATCACCGCAGTCCAAAATATCTTAATTACGAGACCTGCTCGGTGTTTGAGCTGCTGTCGTCTGTGATTTCTAATAAAATATCCTCTATTGAACACAAGGAATTTTTCCAATATATAAACTCTCTGCAGGAAAAGAAAAGCCGGCTGATAGCGAATACGTACTCGTGTTTAAATTTACGGGGAGGATTGCTGGAGCAGGATATAAATATAGCGGATCTGTTCAATGCCGGAGGTGCAGCTCTGATATATAAGGGAAAAACGACCTGTATAGGGAATGTGCCTGATGAAGAGGATCTGAAAAATTTGATCTACTGGCTTCAGAGTAAAGGGGATGAAAAAGTTTATAGCAGCCGGAATTTACCGGGCGAATACGAGCAGGCAGCGAACTATAAAGAGACGGCGAGTGGCATAATATCTATTCCTATAGACTCCGTAAATGGTGAGTATCTCGTTGTCTTCAGGCCGGAAGTGATCACAACTGTTACCTGGGGAGGAAATCCAGAAGAAGCTATTCGCTTTGAGGCCGACAAACAAAAGTATCATCCCAGGAATTCATTTTCAGCCTGGCAGGAGATTGTGAGCCAGACTTCATTGCCATGGAGAGAAGAAGAACTTGAGGTTGCAGAAAGTTTAAGAAGTTTTATATTTGAGTTTACTACTAAATACCTGAAAAATTGAGTACAAGGGGATGGAAGAAAACAGGGCAATAAGTCTGTTAAAAAAGACGGGCGCCGGGCCGAAGCATTATATTGTTGCTATCGGGGCGTCTGCTGGTGGATTAGAAGCTATCCATGAGTTTTTCGACAATATGCCCGAAAACGCCAGTCTTTCGTTTATCATTATTCAGCACCTTTCTCCGGATTATAAAAGCTTGTTAGTTGAGCTTTTATCCAAGCACACGCATATGCAAGTCTTTGAAGCGAAAAATGAAATTACCGTTCAAAAGGAATGTGTTTATGTGATTCCGAACAATAAATTAATGACCATCAGGCATGGGAAGCTGCTTCTTGAGAATAAGGCTATCGAGAAAGCTCCTAATATTGCTATTGATAATTTTCTGTATTCGCTGGCAAAAGATAAAAGAGATAAGGCCATTGCTGTTATATTATCGGGTACCGGCAGCGATGGAACAAAGGGTATTGAAGCAGTGAAGGCCTGTGGCGGGTTAGTGATTGTCCAGGATCCGGTGACGGCTAAGTTTGATGGAATGCTAAACAGCGCAATCACTTCGGGGAATGCGGATTTTATTCTTCCTCCGGAGATGATGCCCGAGGAGATCTACAACTATATAAAGGAAACGCCTGTACATCCGCTTCAAAAGGGGTCGGTAGACGATCGTCTGCTGGATGAAGTATTCTCTCTGATATACCAGGCAAAAGGGTATGATTTTCAGTATTATAAAACTCCTACAATAATCAGGCGTATCGGAAAGAGAATGGGGCAACGGGATGTTAAGAGGCTTGATGAGTATGTTAATCATCTTCGGAACGATCAGGAAGAAGTGATCCGCTTAAGTAAGGACTTTTTAATTGGAGTTACCCGATTCTTTAGGGATGAGCCAGCCTTTGAATGCCTTTACTCAGAAGTGCTGCCAGCCCTGATTAATAATAAGACAGATGGGGATACCCTGAAAGTTTGGATATGTGCCTGCAGCACCGGAGAGGAAGCCTATTCTCTGGCTATTCTTATAGACCAGTATCTTACTCAGTATAATCGGAAACTAGAGGTTAAGATTTTTGCGACAGATATCGATGAAAACAGCATTGAGTTCGCGGGGCGGAATATCTATCCTTTGGTTATAGAGAAGGACGTAAAAAAGGATATACTAAGAACCTATTTTGTAGAAGAGGATAAAGGGTATTCTGTGATCCCGCGTATACGCAAGCAAATTGTTTTTGCTAAGCACAATGTTATTAAAGACCCTCCATTCATTAATAATGATCTTGTGAGCTGTCGTAACATGCTGATTTATATGAATAGCATATTACAGCATAAAGTATTGTCCACTTTGCATTTCTCAGTCAGGCTGGGTGGTTATATTTTTCTTGGGTCAAGTGAGACTGTCTCTTCGATAAGAGAAGGACTGGATGAAATTAATAGTAAATGGAAGATATATCGAAAAACAGCAAAAGTAAAGGCAGCAGCCAGTGAGTTTTACCGTAGCCTGGATGGCGGAGGCAGTGGCGGGGCGCGAAAGCTACCCCCATTACCACAGCGCGAGGACAAGAAGAAGGCCAGTGACCTTGCAGATGAGTTCACAAAATCAATGATCGATGATTTCGGTTATGTATGCTTCTTCATTGATAATAACTATGAAATAAAGGAGGCCCTTGGGAACTTCAACCGATTTCTAACGCTGCCGGAGAAGAAGCTTAATCTGAACATCTTAAAGATGGTTTCTCCCGAACTATCCGTAGCACTGAATACAGCGGTACGGAAATGCTGGAAAGAGGAGCAGAAAGTTTTTCTCAAAAGCGTTAGAATTAAGGGTAAGAACTCCGATTTTTTTGTCAGTATTTCTGTAAAACCTCCCCGGTATATGGAGGGCAAGCCGTATACTATCATTGTTCTTGGAGAAAACAACTATAGCCATTCTCAAAACAGAGAAGACGTACAGATATTACCAGCGGGTGATCATAACGAATATGTTGCCGAACTTGAGGAGGAACTTAATGAAACCCGCGTAAATCTTCAGATTGCCATTGAAGGACTTGAGACAACCAATGAAGAGCTTCAGTCGAGCAATGAAGAACTTCTGTCTGCAAATGAAGAGCTGCAGTCAGGTAATGAAGAGCTCCAGTCGCTTAACGAGGAGCTACATACCTTAAACGCTGAACATCAGCTTAAGATAAAAGAACTAATAGAGCTTAACGACGACCTGAATAATTATTTTCGCAGCACCGATATCGGGCAGGTTTTCCTGGATGCCGATCAGCGCATACGTAAATTTAACTCCGCGGCGGTTAAAATAATAAATCTTATAGATTCAGATATTGGCCGCCCCATATCCCATATTTCGACGAATATTCGTTATGAGAATCTCTTGTCTGATATAAAATATGTCCTCAGTACAGAACACACAATAGAGAGGGAGATCCTGCTTAATAACGATAATCTTTGCCTCGTTAAGATTTTGCCCTATATCCGGCAAGACAGGCGCATTGACGGAGCTATCATAACCTTTGTTGATATTTCAACTATTTCGAAGCTTAATAATATAATAAGCGGAGTTTTCAATTCCAGTCTCAGTGCCATAATGGTATTTAAGGCAGATCGCGATACCAAGGGCCGGATTGATGATTTTACGCTTGTAACCTGCAATAATCAGGCGGAAAAGCTGTTCCAGTCCTCTGCTTTTCAGGGAATGCGTTTAAGCAGTATTCCATTGATTGTTCAAAATGGATACTTCGGAAAATACCTGCAGGTTGTAGAAGAGGGCGTGCCTCTGCATGCTGAGATTCCCTCTGTGGAAGATAGCCATAAGTGGTATGAAGCTGTGGCCGTAAAAATGATGGACGGTTTTGTAGTTACATTCACCGACATTTCGGAAAAGAAGGCAGCCGACCAAAAGCTTCGAAAAAATTATAATGAGTTAATATCTGCGCGTGAGAAACTAAAGAACTTGAATGTTCTCCTTGAAGATAAGGTTGCAGAACGGACCCGTGAGCTATCGGAAAGTGAAGAGCGCTTTCGGCTGGTTTCCAAAGCCACCAACGACGCTATATGGGACTGGAACCTGGTAAATAATTCACTGTGGTGGAGCGATAGCTTTTATTCTCTCTTCGGATATGAAGAGACTACGGGAGGAATTGGTTTTTGGTTCGACCACATTCATCCCGACGATAGGAAAGCGGTTGAGGATGGAATTTATCAGGTAATAAACAGTGGTGAGAAGCAATGGAGTAAGGAATATCGCTTTCTAAGGTCGGATGGACAGTATGCGATTGTACTTGACAGGGGATTTGTATTGCATGACGAATACGGAACGCCTCATCGTATGCTGGGATCGATGGTTGACGTCACCCAGCAGCGCGAAGCTGAATTGAAGGAATACCAGGCCTTGCTGGAAATACGAAAGAGCGAGGAGCGATTTAAATTTCTCGCCAATGCCATGCCCCAGAAAGTTTGGACCGCTACTTCTGATGGAATAGCAGATTACTTTAACGAGGGCTGGCTGGAGTATAGTGGTAAATCGTTCGGGGAACAGCAGGAATGGAATTGGGAAGAGGTGGTGCATCCGGAAGACTGGCCTGAAAACCGCAGACTATGGGCCGAATCGGTGGAAACTGGTGCCGATTTTGAAATGGAGCGCCGCCTGCGAAGGCACGACGGAGAATATAGGTGGCATCTTAGCAGGGCCATAGCGCTCAGAGACGAGTCAGGCAGCATCAAAATGTGGGTAGGTACCAGTACAGATATCCACGAACAAAAAACGGTATCTGAGGCCCTCCGCGCCAGTGAGGATTATTTTAGACAACTGGCGGATGAATCGCCGTTTATGATCTGGAGGGTTGATAATCTGGGTCGGTGTAATTATGTGAACAGGCAGTGGGTCAGCTTTACGGGCTTGAGTTTTAATGACAGTCTGAAGTTTGGCTGGAAGGATGCCGTTCATCCGGAGGAGTCGGAGCGTGAGTACAAGAAATTTAAAAATGCCTTCCAGCAAAGGATGAGATATCAATCCAAATTCAGACTTAAAAGCATAACCGGCGAATACCGGTGGGTACTTGCAGAAAGTAACCCAATAGCAGGTAAAGAATTCGGAGGGTATGTGGGCAGTTTAACGGATATAACAGATCAGGAACTTGCTCAGCAGGCAACAAAGCTCTTGTTGCAGAAGAAAGATGAGTTTATGAGTATCGCTAGTCACGAGCTTAAAACACCTATTACCAGTATGAAAGCATCGTTGCAAATTGCTGAACGGCTCGCGTCAAAAAATGGTGGCGTTACACAGATTCAGTCGTTTATTGAGAAGGCAAATAAACAGGTAAATAAACTTACTTCCCTGGTAGACGATTTATTGGATGTTACTAAAATTCAGAGTGGAAAGCTCCAGTTTCATAACGCCGTCTTTAATATTGGTGAAGTAATACAAGACTGTCTTGATCAAATCAACAATATCAATATCAAGCATACCGTAGTCCTGGAGGGGAACACGGATATTTTCATAAAGGCCGACAAGCATCGTTTGGAGCAGGTAATCATTAATTTTCTATCCAACGCAATAAAGTATTCACCCGATGCAGACATCATAATACTGAAAGTCGATAGCACAAGTGACCTGCTGAAGGTGTCGGTAACCGATTTCGGTATAGGTATTCCAGAAGACAAAAGGGACCTTGTTTTTGACCGCTTTTTCAGGGTGCAGGAGTCCTCTCAGAAGTTTTCCGGCTTGGGCTTAGGCTTATTTATTTCCGCTGAGATAATTCGCAGACACGGAGGCCAGGTAGGGGTGTTCTCGCGCGAGGGTGAAGGGTCAACATTTTGGTTTTCAATGCCTTTAGAGTATCAGCCATCTCCGGGGGATTATGTTCTCTGAGCGTTTCCGGCTATAAGCCAGTAAGTCAATTATATTAATAATTAACTTATTGCACAATTAATAGATTTGTTATAGCTTTAGCTCGATGAAGCGTATAATGATTTTTGACGATGACGCAGATATTCTCGACATTTTAAACTATCTGTTGGGGGAGAAGGGATGGGATGTACATACGCGTACTAACTGCACCGATATAATTTCTATTATTGATCAATGTCGTCCGGACGTAATTTTAATGGATAACTGGATACCAGACACAGGGGGGATTGTTGCTACCCGAACTATTAAAAGCCACCAGGAATTTAAAGATATCCCCGTTATCTATTTTTCTGCAAACAACGATATTAAGAAACTGGCTGAAGAAGCCGGCGCTGATGCATGGTTAGCAAAACCTTTTGAGCTCGACGAACTCGAAAGGATGCTATCGGAATTTTAGCTCATCTGCGGTTGAAAGTTGCAGGTTGTGAGTTGCAGGATTAAAAAACCAATCACATTCAACTCACAACCTGTAACAGGAAGCTATTTCAGTTGAAATACTACCCTCATCTGGTAATTTAATTTTATCTTTTTAAAGTCTATCTCCGGAGAAGATGCGTCTGCAGATTCTTCTTGTGCCATTTGTGTTTTTAACATCGTATTGGCCCTGTACATAGGCTGTGGATAATATTCATTGTTGATTTCCTGTATTTCGAGCGCATCGCCAACCTCATCGTCAACAGCTTTTGCGAGATAAGTCGCTTTATCTTTTGCTGCCTGCAGGGCTTTGATCTTAAGATCTTTCTTAAGCGACTCGATCTTTGAATAATCGTAACTCTCGATATTAGTATATTGAACAGCTTTCTGATCCAGAGCCTCCATAATCTGGTTAAACTTATTCAGATCGGTTAACTTTATCCTGTATTGTTTTGATATGAGGAAGTCCGGAGACTTTTTCTTTTGCCAGGTAGCGTACCCTGAAATATTGTTCACTGTGAAGTTTTCTTTCGAAACGCCGGCATTTGTAACAGCGGTAAGAAGCTGACGTTCGTGGTCTTCAATATCCGTTTTCTTTTTATTACTGTTGTCCTTGAAATATTCTTTAAGGGAAATCCCAACATATATAATGTCAGGAGTTACTTCGGCCTCTGCAGAACCGTTTACTTCCACTTTTCTGCGGGTATCAAAGTTAGACTGCGAAAATGCAGTAGTTGCAAGAGCGCTAAATAGAGCGACGATCAGATATTTTTTCATATTTCTGTATTTTGTGTGTGTAATAGATAGATGTTCATTCATGTTAAATTCCACACGGTCGTTAAAAATTAAGTTCAGAAGCAATACGAAAATTTATGCCAGAACGCAACATCAGGCAATGTACAACAACTAATGGCTTGAAAAGTATGCTATTACAGATTGCAGGAGACGGCTTATTCTTCTATTACCTCGCTATGAGGGTAGCTTTCTTCTTTTTTCTCTTCCTTAAAGTAGCGTTTTTGAAAAACAAGTATAGCAATAACCCCTACAGATATTGCTGCATCCGCAATGTTGAACACCGGACGAAAGAAGATAAAGTCCTCTCCCGACCATATAGGGAACCACTGTGGGAAGTTACCCTGAATGAGGGGGAAATAAAACATATCCACTACTTTCCCATGGAACAAGCTTGAATAGCCTCCTTCGGGTGGCAGTAATTTTGCGGGCTGAAAATAAGAGCTTTCGCTAAACAAAAGACCGTAAAAAGTGGAATCAATGATATTGCCTAGTGCACCCGCAAAGATTAAGGCAACATTCAATATTAACCCGCGGTGGTATTTGTGTTTAATGAGGTGAATCACGCCGTAACCTATAGCACACACCGCCGCAATCCTGAACAGTGTTAGGATCAATTTACCGGCTTCTCCCCCAAACTCCATCCCGAAAGCCATTCCATTGTTTTCGGTGAAATGTATAATGAACCAGTCACCGATGATGCGGTATTCCTGGCCCAGGCTCATGTTTAATTTTATCCAGAACTTTAGAACCTGGTCTGTAAATAAGACCAGTATTACAGCCAGAAAAGGCTTGGTATAAGCTTTCATCAATACTGCTTCATTTTAGCTTCCATGCTTAACGTAGTGTGCGGCACGGCACGCAGGCGCTCTTTGGGTATAAGTTTGCCTGTTTCCCTGCATACACCGTAAGTCTTATTCTCAATGCGGACCAGGGCTGCTTCAAGATTCTCAATGAACTTTTTCTGCCTGGCAGCGAGCTGATTTATCTGCTCTTTTTCCAATGTTGCAGATCCGTCTTCGAGGGTCTTATAAGTTCCTGCCGTATCATCTGTGCCGTTCAGGTTTGGGTTGCTTAAGGACTGTGCAAGCGAGCCGAGTTCTTCTTTCGCTACACGCATTTTCTCAAGAATTATCTCTTTGAACTCCTGTAGCTCTGCATCTGAATACCTTGTTTTTCCGTTATTTTCCATATTAAGTCTTTGTAATAGATATTAATAATTCCTTTTCTTCAATTTCAACTTTTTCTCCCGTTTGAAGGCCGGGTCCAAATTCAAAAGAGTCAGCCAGAATTTCGGCGCAAATATATGATAAATTATTCTTCACTGCCTCTTCGAAATAGGGGTCGGGAGATACAATGACATTAATCTTATCTGTCACCTCTAATCCAATTTCTTTTCTCAGATTCTGAATCCTGTTAACAAGTTCCCTCGAAATGCCCTCCTGTTTTAGTTCAGTAGTTAGCGTAACATCTAAGGCGACTGTTAGTTTTCCAATATTTGCTACCTGCCATCCCGGAACGTCTTCGGCAATAATTTCAGCATCTTCAACAGGGATGGTCAGTGTAAAGTCCTCTCGCACGAACTCAATGGTTCCTTTAGCTTCAAAATCAGCGAGTTCTTCCTGATTAAGAGATGTTATAAACGAGGCGACGTCCTTCATATATTTCCCTGCTTTAGGGCCGAGGGCCTTGAAGTTTGGCTTCACTTTTTTAGTGATA
>DALYUO010000003.1:4511-6737 GCA_031981225.1 Pararcticibacter sp. | reverse complement strand
TCGTGAATAAATTCAATGTCCTTGATATTGGTTTCAGAAAGTATCAGCTCTTTTACGCGTACAACTTTTTCTCTGAACTTACCGTCAAGCACAGGGAGAAGGATCTTATTCAAAGGCTGACGTACATTAATGCCGACTTTTTTCCTCAATGACAGTACCAGCGAAGAGATGTCCTGTGCAAGGGCCATCCTTTCTTCAAGGCCGGTGTCGACCAGGCTATCATGATATGCCGGAAAATCTGTAAGATGAACAGACTCGGCGCTGTCCTTCCCGGTGATCGTATTAAGGTCGAGAAACAATCTTTCGCTAAAGAAAGGTGCTATCGGCGACATTAAGCGGGCTATCGTATCCAAACAAGTATAAAGTGTCTGGTAAGCCGATATTTTATCTTCGGTATAGTCGCCTTTCCAGAAACGGCGACGGCATAAGCGCACATACCAGTTACTTAAGTGCTCGTCGACGAAGTCCTGAATTGCTCTTGCAGCTCTTGTCGGCTCGAAATCGCCATAATAACCGTCGACCTCTTTTGATAATGTATTAAGCAATGAGATGATCCATCGATCTATTTCAGGCCTTTCTGAAATTGCAATCTCGTCTTCACTGTAATTGAAACCATCGATGTTTGCGTACAGGGCAAAGAAAGCATACGTGTTATAAAGCGTGCCAAAGAATTTACGGCGTACCTCATCAAGGCCTTCGATGTTAAATTTGAGGTTATCCCATGGTGAAGCATTGCTGATCATATACCAGCGGGTAGCGTCGGCTCCATATTTTCCTATCGTTTCAAACGGATCAACAGCGTTGCCAAGTCGTTTAGACATTTTGTTGCCGTTCTTGTCGAGAACAAGTCCGTTTGACACTACATTTTTAAATGCCACTGAATCTTTAAGCATTACGGCAATTGCATGCAGCGTAAAAAACCAGCCGCGTGTTTGATCCACCCCTTCGGCTATAAAGTCGGCAGGATAAGCATTCTCAAAGTTCTCCTTGTTTTCAAAAGGGTAATGCCACTGTGCATAAGGCATTGCACCTGAGTCAAACCACACATCAATCAGGTCGGGTTCACGATACATTTTCCTGCCATCAGAAGAAACCAGGATAATGTCGTCAACGTAAGGGCGGTGCAGGTCGAATGAAGAATGATCAAACGAATCAGCTATTTTAGCGATCCTGTCGTTTTCTTCAGTGCTGAGAACGCCGGAGCTTAAGGCCTCAGTCAGTTTTCCTCTCAGTTCCTCCACGGAGCCAATGCAGATTTCTTCTGTACCATCTTGTGTCCGCCAGATAGGCAGAGGCGTACCCCAATACCGCGAGCGGGAAAGGTTCCAGTCGACCAGGTTTTCCAGCCAGTTTCCGAAGCGTCCTGTACCGGTAGCCTCAGGCTTCCAGTTAATGGTTTTATTCAGTTCTACCAGCCGGTTCTTTACGGCCGTGGTACGTATGAACCAGCTGTCAAGCGGGTAATAAAGTACCGGTTTATCAGTCCGCCAGCAATGAGGATAACTGTGCTCGTATTTTTTTACGTCGAACGCTTTATTATCTTCTTTTAACTTGATTGCTATTAAAACATCAGTTGGTTTAAAGTCAGGCTGATTCCGCACTTCATCCGGATAATACTCTTCTTTTACAAAGCGGCCTGCAAAATCAGTAACTTCATTGGTAAAGCGCCCCTGGCGGTCAACCAAAGGATATTCGTTGCCTTTTTCGTCGGTAGCTAACACAGAAGGAATGTTGTTTTCCCTGGCTGCCCTGAAGTCATCAGCTCCAAAAATAGACGCGATATGCACAATTCCGGTACCGTCATCTGTAGTTACAAAATCACCTGGTATAATCCTGAATGCATCCTTTTCAAGTTTCTCGCTCGACACATAAGGCATAAGCTGATGATAGCGCAGGCCTATCAGATCACTTCCTTTAAACTCTCCTGCGAGCTCCCATGGGATAACCTTATCGCCTCCTTTATAATCCTGAAAAGAAGCAGTCTGTCCTTCCGGCTTAAAATGCTTTGATACCAGTTCTTTCGCCAGGATCACACTTACCGGCGAATAAGTATATGGATTGAATGTCCGTATCTTTACATAAGAAACATCTTTTCCTACAGCAAGGGCGCAGTTAGACGGCAAGGTCCAGGGAGTAGTAGTCCATGCGAGGACAACCGTATCTTCCGCTTCGTTCTGAAAAAGAACCGGCGAAAGTGGGTGCACCTGATCATGTTTGAGGTGAAAC
>DALYUO010000003.1:2759-4501 GCA_031981225.1 Pararcticibacter sp. | reverse complement strand
TTTATTGTAGAGCTCTTTAAGTATCCACCACAGTGTCTCTATATATTCATTTTTATAGGTGATGTAAGGGTTCTCCAGATCTACCCAGTAGCCCATTTTTTCAGTAAGGTCGTTCCATACATCGGTGTACTTCATCACTTCCTTACGGCAGGCCGAATTATATTCTTCAACCGTTATCTTTTTGCCGATATCTTCTTTTGTTATTCCTAAAGTTTTCTCAACAGCAAGTTCAATGGGAAGGCCGTGCGTATCCCACCCTCCTTTTCGCTCTACCCTAAAACCTTTAAGCGTTTTATAGCGGCAAAATATATCTTTGATACTACGGGCCATTACATGGTGAATGCCCGGCATTCCATTAGCTGAAGGGGGACCTTCGTAAAAAGTATATGGTTTTGAAGCAGGGCGATTCGAAATGCTTTTTTCAAATATCTGGCGGTCCTTCCAGTATTCAAGGATTTCTTTTCCTGTTTCCGATAAATTAAGTTGTTTATATTCTTTGTACATCAGTGCTTTATCTCCAAAAAATGAGGGTGCAATTTACTAAAATACGCCGAAATAAGCAGGACGTATGAGAAAAACATAGGCAATTGTCCCTGCGATATGCGATTTTGAAAGCAAGGTTTACCAGAGAATGACACTCAGAAGCAGACAGTATCATCTGCGATACTGTCTGCTTCTCTATACATTAAATACTCACAATATTATTTAGTCCTCTTGTTTGCATGAATAAAGACTTTTGGTTCTAGTGGCACATCCTTTGTCATGTATTAACTATGAATAAGTATCTTAAAAGAGGTCTTCTGCTGATCGTTCCCGGTGTCGGTTTTAACATTCTGGGTTACGCAATAAAGCAAAACGAATGGGGGCTATATGGCTGGGCGATGATATTGGGTACTATACTTTTTGGCATCGGTTTCCTGTTTGTGTTCTATAGCCTGGTAAGAAAGGTTGAGTATAAAGGACTTGTGGAGGAACGTGCCGTAGAAGCAGAAAAAAAAGAACAAAGGAAAGCAGAAAGAAAGGCGTTACGCAGGAACAGAGAAAGGAAACTACAAGTTAATTAATATGATATAACGCTTGTGCCTGTTTTCTTCATAGCTACAAAAGGATGAAAAAATTCTTTTATGGTTTCCGATATGCGTTGCAGGGAATGCGGTATGCTTTCAAAACGCAAATTAACTTCAGATTCCATTCGCTCGCTGCAATTTTCGCAGTATCTATGGGTTTCTATTTTGAAATACAAACTTATGAATGGCTATGGATTATAGCGGTCATCGCGATGGTGTTTACAAGCGAACTTTTTAATACTGCATTGGAAGTTTTGGTAGATCTTGTATCTCCAAACTATCATGTAAAGGCGGGTATAATAAAAGATTTGAGCTCGGGAGCAGTATTAGTTACAGCTTTTTTTGCCTTTATTACAGGCTTGCTTATCTTTATTCCGAAAATCTTCTGATGCTTCATAAAACCCGGGGAATTGTTTTCAAGACTACCGATTATTCGGAAAGCAGTGTAATCGTGCAAGTATTTACCGAGAAGTTCGGCATGCAGTCCTATCTTATTAATGGAGTGAAAAAGTCCAGGGGGAGGATACGCATGAATATGTTGCAGCCCCTGCATTTGCTGGATATGATTGTATATCACAAGCCTTCCGGCAATATTCAAAGAGTTTCAGAACTGAGAAACGATCCGGTCTTCGAGAGTATTCCTTACGATGTTGTGAAGAGCTCGCTTGCTATTTT
>DALYUO010000003.1:806-2749 GCA_031981225.1 Pararcticibacter sp. | reverse complement strand
GAATGAGGTTCTCTATCGAAGTATAAGGCAACATTCCGCCGATGAAAGACTGTTTGAATTTTTATGCCAAAGCATTGAAGTCCTCGACCACCTGACTAAAGGTCTTGCGAATTACCATCTGTGGTTTTTATTACAGCTAACCAGATACCTGGGGTTTTATCCACAAAGAAGGTCGGCATCGGGATCGCTATATTTTGACCTTAAAAATGGAGTGTTTACAAAGGATCTCCCCTTACATCTTCATTTTATACAGGGAAGTCTTGTTGTCCATTTCGTCAATCTACTGTCCTGTAACACTGAAACCCTTGAGCAAGTTAAGATGAGTTCATTAGAGAGGAAGGAGCTCCTGGCTAAAATGCTGGAATACTATCATTTGCACGTTGATAGCCTGGGTGAAATCAGGTCGCATCTTGTTTTAGAAGAAGTCCTGAGTTAAGGCTCATGCCACCTTACTTGCCATTACTCTCTCAATTACGAGTTCAAGCTCGTTTAGATCGAACGGTTTCTCAAGATAGGTATCCGCTCCAGCCTGTGCTGCTAAAGATTGAATATCATTATTGGCGGAGAAGTATATTACCGGAATCTTCCTTAGGTCTCTTTCACTTTTAAGTGTTTGTGTTGCAATGACACCTCCTGAATCGGGAATCCAATTATCCATGAGAATTACATCCGGTTGAATGCTCCGGACAAATTCAGAAATATTGTTACAATGAGGGGAAGTATGAACGTCCCATCCCTGCTCTTCAAGGATATAACTACAAATAGACAGTATATCGACATCGTCGTCGAATATGAGTATGCGTTTTGACATGCCTTCAGCTCCCTTATATAATTACGTCTATTCCGATCGCTCCCGGATAGTACTATAGTTTATGTGATCTAAACCCAGTTTATTTAAAAATGTTTTACCGAACTGCGAATATTTTAAATACAAAACTCATACTTTTAGGTAGTTGAAAAAAAAGTAAAAAAGATTTGCTTAGTGTTATAATTACACTTACCTTTGCGGCAGAAATTATAAGGAATTTCTTTCTGCATAATTTAGGTTTATAATTGGTTAGTTTGAGCTCCTGCCCATCAGGAGCTTATTTTTTTAAAGACATTTTTTTGCCGGCAAAGTATACTTTTGATAGAACCTCCGGCTTCTTAAAACCTCAGGCAACACATAACATATATTAATTGAACATTGTAGCGGTTCAAGCTTGGATATAAACTCCCGTAATTATCAAGAATATCAATATTAATTGAACATTGTAGCGGTTCAAGCCCCTTTAGAAGGTGAATAGCAAAGGCTTCTCTTTGTTTACAATTCCGGCTCCCATTAGAAGTCTGCTTGGTGAAATGAAGGAAACCGTATAGATTTGTATGGCCCTTGTTTTAACATAGGAGGAGAATGCTTCGGGATGAGAGCACATTGCCTCCACAGTGAGAGCACGGTGAGTGCACCTTTTTACGGCAAAAGGTGCACTCACCGTGCTCTCACTGTGCACTCACCGTGCACTCACCCCGAATCATTCCAGAATAAGGGTACAAGAATTATCCTGTACTATCCGGATTATTCCAGACTAAACCTGTCCGCATCAGTTTGGCTTCAAACCCGTCGAAGCGGATTTATTATCTTATTTGTATTTGTTTTATTTCCTCACGTCCGAAAAATACCGGAAAATACATCATTTCTGCTTTTGCGGGGTTAAGAGTATAGGTCCCGGTGTAGCGGGGGACCAATTTAATGCTGTAAGTATACCGTCCTGCTTTCAGTTTGCTGCAAAAAATGCTCACTTTGTTTTTGAAATATTCTCTGTGGACTTCATTGCCAGCATATGAATAGGACTGCTCCTTGCTTTCATACGAACAACCGGCAGGTATGGGTATCTCAATCATTACATAATCTGCGTCAGCCCGGGCTGTTACTTCGGCTCTAAGCACAACAGGCTGTCCGCCCT
>DALYUO010000003.1:0-796 GCA_031981225.1 Pararcticibacter sp. | reverse complement strand
TCAGTTCGTTCTGTTTGTTCCCATCTTTCTCGAACGATGTATTTACGGTAAAATCCTTACTTATCTTGGCTGGCGAAGGGTTGAAGAATTGCTGATAAGCTGTAAAGTATACCGGAAAGCTACCCTTCTTCTCAATATTTATTTTTGAATTGGCGCTGATGGTAGTTGTATACGGAAACTGAGTAATCGTTTCATTCTTTGTTCCTGAAAGTACAAGAGAAGCTGGTTGCGGCTTCCTGCCGTCTTTAAGAATGTCAGGAAGAATGGTTTCAAGGATCAAAGACGATTCGTAAGTGTTCCGCCACTGTCCATCTTTACGTTGTTCGAGGAAATAGTTCCTTATTTTGTTTAGCAACGCGGGATGTTTCCCTTCTTCCCGGATGATCTGATAACCCAAAATACTAAGCTGTATGGAATTGTCAAAGAAAAGATACCGTGGCTCGCCCCAGTAAGCGCTTCCAAACATGGTATAACGCACTGTTTTAAGAAGGCTGTCGATGGAAAGCGGTAATCCAGCTCTTTGTCTGCTTCGCATAAGTTTCAGCCTTTCATACTCGGTTATTTTTTGTTTAGGAGAACGTGACTTCTCATATTCTTTTATTAATCCTTTGAAATCAGCTTTCGCATTCAATGAGCTCAACAGTTCTATAGCTGTCAGTTTGTTTTGACCTTTCAAAATGCTTACCTCGTATATCAGGTAGTCAATCAGCTTCTGCTTGTCGAGCGGGACTCTGTAGCCCATTGCGTCGGCCTGAAGTAAGGCCTCGGTGGCATGCAGGCTGATCCATAATTCCTC
>DALYUO010000002.1:76493-78751 GCA_031981225.1 Pararcticibacter sp. | reverse complement strand
ATTTACGAATTAATGGGAAAACAAAAAAGGGTGTCCTTACTTTTTGGACACCCTCATTTAAAACTTATATTTATCGGCGACCGCATTTAAAATAAGGTCTTTTACGGATGTTCCCGAGTTTGCGCTCATTATTTTAAGCTGCTTCAACCATCCCTTTTTCATCCTAAGCGGATATCCAGTAATTTCTTCTTCTTCCTCTAATTCAGCTTCATTTTTTCTTTTTGCTGTATTATCGACCTTGGGCGGCACATTAAACAGGGCACCTACGCCAGTCATGTTTTTGTTGTTTTCTTCCAAGTTTCCCAAATTTTTCTTTGCCATGACCTTTATATTTTTGTTAAAATTTCGTTTACTAAGTTTTCGTAATCAGTTGCCCCATTTGATGTAGGAGCGTATTCAAATATATCCTTACCATGAATGGGCGCTTCGGCCAATGACACATTGACCCTAATTTTACTGTTTAGCAATTTGTCGCCAAAGTGTTTCTGTACACTTTCGGTAATATGTTCTGTAAGCAGCCTTTTAGGATTGCACTTAGTTATGAATACACCGCCAATAGTCAGGTTTTCATTATAATGGTTTCTTACATCTGTAATTATTGATACCATTCTATCAATACCCCTGTATGCGTAATATTCTGCTTCCAGAGGAATTAGTACAGTATCGGCAGGAACAAGCGCATTAATGGTGAGCATGCCCAAAGCGGGAGGGCAATCTATAACGATATAATCGTATTTCTTTTTAAGCTTTTTCAGCAGGTTTTTAAGAATGCTTTCCCGGGCCAACCTTGATACTAATTCAAGTTCAGCGCCTACCAGTTCCAATGATGATGGAACCAGGTCTAAATAGGCATTAATTTTTTCTATTGGTAAATCAATGCCGTCCCTGATGCTGGTATAGATGGATACTTTTACATCCCGTATGCCTAAGCCTTCTGTCAGGTTAGTTTGTGGGTCAATATCGATCAGGAGGGTTTTTTTCTTTTGTCGTGCAAGCCCTGCCCCAATGTTGAGTGCCGAAGTGGTTTTCCCCGTACCCCCTTTGTGGTTTAATATAGCAATGGTTTTCATATCGAATCAATGTTTATACAATGATACGAAAATATCTTTATATATTGATATCTTGATATAAATATATTATTTCTTTAATTGTCGCTCGAGGGCTGCAATAGTTTTGTCCTTTGCCTGTAGCAATTCAATATACAAATCCCTTTCAGAGTTCAAGCGTTTGATATCGGCTTGCAAAAGTTCAATCATTCGATCTTTGGTATCGGAGGCTTCGTTAGGGTCGTTTGTAGTATTGACAACTTCGGGCTGATCAGGTGGCGTTTCGATGTAGAACATTTCCCCTCTTTTGTCATCTAAGTACGAAATGTTAACCTTATGAATATTTATCAGCATAAGCTTCACTTTTCCTGATATCCCGTTTTTTCCACGTTCAATATCAGAATATCCACCTTGCGTAAGGCCAATGGACTGGGCGAAGTCAAGTTGGCTATACCCTAAAGCCTTTCTTATGAGCTTTAAACGCTCATTCTCATTTTTATCCATAAACTTTCCCCATTCAATACCGTATTAATATAGCAAAACTGTAATTAGGTCTAATTTTTGTTCTACTTGCTTTATCCCTTTTGCTAACCCCCTTATGTAAGCAGCATGTAAAGATATAAAACTATAATTTTTTTTTACACATGCAAGGCTATATAACCTAATTCATTCTTTTGCGTTATGTTTTATATTTAGCCCATTAACTAATACTAAAAAAAATCATTGCCCTATGATTAAAGCCGAAAAAAACCACAAATCACATGTGATTGAAATTCTTACGAGTTCGTTTGATGACAACCAAAGTGTAAATTACATTGTCAAACAGGATATTAAAAGAAAGGAGCGCATACGAGCGCTCATGGATTATTCTTTTGAAATTTGTTTTATGTACGGAGCCGTTTATCTATCGGATGATAAAAAGGGGTGTGCCTTGGTTCTATATCCCGACAAAAAAAAGTTTTCCCTAAAGGCTACATGGGAAGATATTAAACTTGTATTAAACGCTATCGGAATATCTCGAGCAGGAAAAGCTATGAGCCGGGAAAGCGCCATTAAAAGCAACTATCCCCAAGTGCCGCTTTACTACCTTTGGTTCCTGGGTGTGCAACGTTCTGATCAGAACAAAGGAATTGGTTCAAAGCTGTTAAATGAAATTATTTTGGATAGCCAACAGCAGCATAAGCCGATATACTTAGAAACTTCAACAATCAA
>DALYUO010000002.1:71424-76483 GCA_031981225.1 Pararcticibacter sp. | reverse complement strand
AAAAATATTCCCTGGTATCAAAAGTTCGGTTTTGAAATTTATAATGAATTGGATTTTGGGTACAAATTATTCATGCTAAGGAGGGGTGCAGAGGTGCCCATTATATGACGGTATTTAATACAGACATGCATATTGTGACATTTGTCTTTGTGATATTTGAAGCAATGATGCTATTAATACAGCTACTAATTTATTTGCAGAGACCATTCGAGAAAAAACGCATCTATTATATAACACTCTTAATCCTATTTATAATATATAATGTTTGTGGTGGACTGTTCCCCGATCCTAAATTTGGAGGAATTTCCCTTACAGCCCAAAATATACTTGCCTGGGGAAGCGGTATCGCCTTGGCGTGTTACCTGCCCTATTACTTTTATAAGGCTTATGGACTGGTTAGCTTACGGTTTCATGCAAGGTACGGTGTACTGCTATTTTTGTTGGCCCCGTTCCTAATCTTCTTTGGGATTGAATATCTGATGCAAGGTAATATTGACAGAGCGGTTAAGCATGGGGTTCTAATACCTTGTATATATGCGATCATTTGCGTTATAGTAATGTACCGTTCAATTAAGCAGGAGCAAGGAGAAGATAAAAAGCTTGGCAAGGAAATGTATTTGAGCCTTATTGCGATTGCGCCTTGGGTTTCGATGCCAATTTTATCTTATTTCAGAGTTAGTCAATTGCCGGAAGTACTGGTAATGAACGGGGGGTTTCTCGTTATCACAGGACTGTTTATTTGGGAGGCAATTCAGCAGACCCGAGAAGATCATATTCATTTAACCACCCTGCTTTCAACGGTTGGGGATGATGAGGTTAAACAAGATCTCTTTTTGGAAAATTGCGAAGCCTATAGATTAAGCCCCAGGGAAATTGAAGTAGCTGCTTTAATCGCAGATGGTTTAAAATATAAAGAGGTAGCAGATCGGCTTTTTATTCAAGAGCGCACCGTGACTACGCACGTTCAAAAAATGTTCCTAAAAACTGGTGCCAGGAACAAAGTTGAGCTTGTTAACCTGCTTAAAGGAAAATCCTGAATATCCGAATAGATATATATACGTATAGTTGCATAGTCAATTATGCGTATATTTCTATATGCCTAAAAACCAATGTTTATTTACAACTACGTAGAATTACGTAGTAGGCAAAATACGTCATTTCGACCCATCAAATAGTACTTTTCACGTATTTACATCCTCTTTTCATACCCCCATCTTTGTTTCAATCTACCCTAAAGAAACAAAATGGAGCCTTACGTACCAGTAGTGACAGTTATAGTCTACTATGTGATTTTAGCTGTCATCGCCTACGTAAAGGCATCTAATAAAAGGCCAAAGCCCTAATTACCATATTTTTCAAAGAGTAGATTTATATGTTTTAACTGATAAATTTATTTATCTGATTTACAAGTATTTATATATTAGATATAGCAAACTGTATTTTTATACTTGCAAAATATAGCAAAACCATATATTTGTATATCCGAATAGCTGATTAGCTACCTATATAAAAATCGGATAAAGGTCTTTGACATCGGGGGAAGAAGCATTTTTGGTGAAGAGCTAAAAATTATGAGCAGTTACACTCACTCTTTATTCATCGTGGAATGATAGAAGACTGTTTTTGACGAACCATAGGCAGCCAGTTTTGGCAGGTATGTAGATACCGACGTGAGTATTCCCGAATGCATATACAGGCAGAGTTAATCAGTTAACGATTGGTGTCGAAGCCACTGCCTGTACGACAGGAATTAGTTCCTATTTTCTTTTTGCCGATTAATCTTCGGCCATAATGTTAGCTGAATATCCAAATAGTTGTATAGTCAAATATTCAGATAGCCGAATATTCGGCTATTCGCATAACCATATATAACGACGATTATTCGTCGATGAAATTTTCTATGAAACCTGCAAATCAGGGGAGGAAATGGCATACCGGAATGTTGTTTTTGTAACTGCAAGATGTGTTTTTGTACGGTGTAAAACCGTGACAAAAACGTCTTGCCTTATTATTCAACATTCCTTCGTTCCTCGGGGAATGATGAATAAAAGGGGTTGAGAAATACTCGCAACTCGTATTCTCTTAAACTAAACCCTACGCTTATGAGCAGAAACAAAGGTGGAAGACACAAAAAAGAAATCAAAAAGAGCCGAAGGGCAGAGCTTCGTTTGACCGAAGCAGAGTTTGAAAAGCTTATCCAGCTTGAAGAAGAAACGGGCGTTAACAGATCGAGCCTGTTCATAAAACGGGTATTGGAAAATCAAGATTTCATTATCACCAAAGAAGTAATTATTCAGCTTGCCAAAGTTGGCGCTGAAATAGGGAGGGTGGGGAACAATATAAACCAGTTGGCTAAGCACGCAAATACCATTATTAAAAATCACCAGTTGCCACCTGAAATAATTTCCCAGTATAACGACTTGTTGGGGTTGCACCTGTTACAAGAAAGAGAATTGTATAAGGTCTTAAGGCAGATGTATAGGGTAATGAAAAGTTAATATGGTCGTAAAATTTCTTAGTAGTAACAGTTCTTTTAATGGAGTTAGCTACAATACAAACAAGATGGATAAGGACAAAGGGGAGCTGATGAAAACTGAAAACTTCGGTTATCTACAGGATATCCCCAATGTAATGCCGGAAGAATATAAAAATTATCTCCGGGCATATTCAAATACAAACTCCGTGGTCGAGGATAAACAATTGCATTTAATATTATCGGGGGCGGGGAGAGAGTATGATAAACACCAGTTAACAGATATTGCCGATGCTTTTATGAAAGAAATGGGCTACGGGGACAATCCCTATATGGTCGTTTTTCATAATGACACCGATAACAATCATGTTCATGTTGTTAGTAGCCGGATTAATTCCCAGGGAAAGAAAGTCAACGACTCTTTCGAGCATAAGCGGGCTATGGCAGCCATGCAAAAAATCATTAAAAGCGATATCGCTTACTCCACTATAGACCTGGTTCAAAAATCCTTCGATTATAGTATTTCGACCGCCGCACAGTTCAAACTCCTTTTTGAGCTAAAAGGCTATTCGGTATCTCATAATGAAAGAGAAATGACCCTAAGAAAGTACGATGATGTGCAGCAGATTATTCCAATGGAAAAGGTTAACGCCCTAATCGCTGAAAACAAAAAAAACAATAAATCAACACATCAATTAAAGGCCATGATCAATAAATATAAAAGCCGTGCTGATGCTACTGTTAACGTGGTTTACGAGCCATCGAAAATTGAGGGTGTAAAAAAGCCAATCGGCTATACTTCCGAATTGGCAAAGCTGTTAAAAGAAAAGTTAGGGGTTGACATTGTTTACTTTGGTAAAAATGGCTTACCGCCCTATGCCTATATAATTGTAGATCATGCGAACAAAGCGGTATGGAAGGGGAGCGAAATAATACCGCTTAAAGAGTTCATTGATAACGGCCTTTATAAGAACAGGCCAACACAACAAGCAGAATCTATACATCTAACCGTAGATGGGTTTAAGGAAAAGGAAGCCTCAGCCAAGATTTTGGGCGACCGTTTAGGTAGGGTGTCATTTGCTGTAATTCCCAAAGAAAAATTAGCATTAATAAATGTACTGATTAAGTCTGCCCTGCATGAGTTCAATTCAGTAAGTGAGGGATTGAGCCGACATAAGATTGAATTGCTTGCAGATAATAAAGGGCTATACGTTTTGGACAAAAACAGCAATATAATGATTGATGCAAAACGGGTTTTAAGCCCTTCCGACTATTCTTTAATGGCAAGGCGTTCAGGTCTCAAAATACAGCAAAAAGAAAAAGAGGTTGTACTCAACACTGACAATAGCAAAGCTTATTCGCTTAAGGGTATTCTTAAAAATCACGGTTCAGCCAACTACCAGTTTGAAAAAGATGGAAAGCCAAGTTATTTCATTGAATTATTGAAACCTAACGGAACTTTAAAAGTGATTTGGGGCATTGACCTTGAAAGAGCATTAAACACATCTGGTTATGAAGTTGGCGACAAAATTCAGCTTAACTATAACGGATTTAACGAGGTTCAAATTCAAGTTCCTGTTAAAGATGCCCAGGGCAATACCACCCATTACGAAGATAAAATTGTCAAGCGGAATGATTGGGATATATCAGAACCGGACGAAAGTTTAAAATCAGGTTATAAGGACGGCAATGCCGCCAATGGTTCGATTTCCGAACCAACCATGAGTGATCAGGCCGAAACAACATTATTAGATGCAATTCAAAATTTCGAGTTGAGTATAGCTGATGATATCGATGATGAACAGATCAATGGCAGAAACAGGCGCAGGACAAGAAAATCAAGAGTTAACACAAGATAAATCACAAGCATATGATTATACTATTCGCAAATCAAAAGGGGGGAGTTGGTAAATCAACCCTTGCCGTTTTATTCGCAAACTATCTTTCGTTAGTGCAGAATAAAGAGGTTGTTTTATTTGATATGGACAACCAACGGTCAATCTATAACAAGTTTCAAGCAGCACAGGTATTAGAGAATAAACCCTTATACGAAGTAGAGGCTGCCGAAATGGAGCAGTTCACAACGATTAATGAAATAGTCAGGGAGAAAGAAGGCTTGATTACGATACTGGATGTAGCAGGTAACATTGAAAACGATAACCTCATTCCAATTTTCAAAGGCGTTGATTTAATTATCTGTCCGTTTGCTTACGATGAATTTTCAGTAGGCGCAACAATTGATTTTTCAGAGGTGGTACGCACTCTAAATGAAACTGCAAAAATTGTTTTTATTCCCAATCGTATCAAAACAAATGTCAAATACGAAACCCTCGATAGCGTTAATAAAGTTCTTTTAAACTTTGGTGCAGTTACAAGGTCGCTGCCCGAAAAAATAGACTTTCAAAGGATAACTACTTTTGAAACACCGCCAAGTGTCATTCAGGCAGTTTCCCCAGTATTCGATTTAATTTTCAATGAGTTTATCTATAAACACACTGGGTCATGGAAAGAGATAGTATAAAAGCCATTACCGAACGGGTTCGCAGGGAAAGGGAACAAGGTGTTGCCAAAGGAGGAACAGGCGAG
>DALYUO010000002.1:62447-71404 GCA_031981225.1 Pararcticibacter sp. | reverse complement strand
CCCGCCATAAATTCGGATGCCCCAATAATAAAATCTTTAAACGGAGCATCAACAGAAGCGACACCTGAAATTGTTAAACCGCCACCAGATGCGCAAACTAAAGACCAAGATTTAACTGAACTCATAAGTCAGATTACTTCTGTAAAAGTATCCGGCCAAACAAAAATGTTAATCAGGTTTGATGATAAACATACGGCAGTACTCAACATGCTTCAACCCGCTTTTAAGATTAATGTTGTTCAGTTCGTCAATTTTTTGGTTGAGCGTTTCTTTGAAGCAAACCCCGATATCAAAACCCAAATGAAAAATTCAATTAAAAATTCACTTAAAGAGATATAATTATGAGTTGGTCAAAATTTACAATAGTGCTGATAGTTGCCTATGTGGTTTATTATCTATTCAATATCATCATTGATAGTTTGAAAAGTAAAAATGTAAGTGCTGCAACAAGCGGAGGGGATGTTTTAACATTCAGTGAGGATGTACAGACCACCCCAGTAGAACACGAAGAAGAACAAATATTACCACCCGTTGTAGTTCTTGACGAGTACGAGGAAGATAGCCAAAATGCGGTATGGGAACGGCAGGACGAGGATACCGAAGAACTAAACATAGTATCACATAACATCAACAATTCAACAGGGGGCATCACTCAAATGTCAGAGGTTATCAAGCTTGCCCAAACCAATACGATAGATTATAAACGTTCAATTGTCTTTTGATATGGGAAACTATAAGAAGATACATTATATAAGGGCTGCTACATTAACAGCCCTTTTTTATTGCCTTATTTCGCCATCTTTTGGACAGGCCCCCGGCATTCAAGAATTTGGAGACGCAACAAGAATGGTCAAAAACCAATACCATGCATTAACTTATACAGCATCTATACTGGGTGCAATTTTCGGCCTGGTGGGTGGTCTTAGAATTTATAATAATTGGCAATCAGGCAAACATCATATTGATGCGCAGGTAATGGGTTGGTTAGGGGCATTTATATTCCTTCAACTTATAGCAGTAATAGTCGGTGCG
The DNA here is from genome assembly GCA_031981225.1 of Pararcticibacter sp. Classification (GTDB taxonomy): domain Bacteria; phylum Bacteroidota; class Bacteroidia; order Sphingobacteriales; family Sphingobacteriaceae; genus Arcticibacter. Next base: position 70,372 of record DALYUO010000002.1, on the reverse strand, counting down.
CTATATGGTGTATAACATTGCTATCATAGTTAGACCGGAGCATCCGCAGATCAGGGCAGCGCCCGCACTTTAATGATAGCATTCTTTCCGACCGGTTCGAAGATCCTCAGCAAATTTTGATAGCATTTAGCTTCGCTGCAGCGAACCTGGTTAACACAAACTGATAGTAATATCATATCAGTAAGCTTCACAATCCACAAGTTTTTAATCAATAGTTTTTTAATCAAATTTTTTTATCCATTAATTTTTATCTGTTATGAAAATGTCAATCAAATTCAAAAAAGCGTTCGCAGTTGCAACTTTAATCGCAGTATCTGCAAGCCAATCAATGGCGCAAGATGGTATCACTGGTATCAATGCAGCTAACACTTCTTTACGTCAGTATGTTGACCCAGTTGCAACCCTTTGCCTTGCTATCGGGGCGGTTGTAGGTATTATTGGCGGTGTCCGTGTTTACATCAAATGGAACAGTGGAGATCAAGATATCAACAAAGAAGTTATGGGATGGGGCGGCTCTATGCTGTTTCTTGTCCTGGTAGGTGTTATTATCAAGGCTTTCTTTGGTGTATAATGGCTAAGCAATTCAACATTTATAGGGGGCTGCAAAAGCCCCTTATATATCGTGGTTTTCAAGGAAAATTCATAGGATGGGGCATAGCATCACTTGTGGTCAGCTTGATAGCAGGCGGGTTAGTTGGCAGCTTAACGAACATGGCATTAGGAGGGTTCATTTGTGTTGGTGGCTTTGTTGGAGGATTGATTTTCACCGCTCAACAGCAGAAAAAAGGATTGCATTTTAAAACAAGACACACGGGAATATTCAGGTTTGGTACTGATTTTAGAAAATTAAGACATGGCACAAAAACGTAAAACAGAGTTCAATTTACCGTATTTCGGTATTGACGAAGATGGGAAATATTCAACCATATATAATTTAAAAGGGGATTACGGTGTTGTAATCCAAATTAATAACCCAGTGCTGCAATATTCGGCAGACCCAGGGGCTTATGATAGTTCCCACCAACTGTATGTGAACATCACTAAGATTTTGGGCGAGGGGTATGTAATCCAAAAGCAGGACGTATTAACAAAAAAGATTTATAATAAATCTGATAGCACCGAGTACTTACAGCAAAAGTATGACGAGCATTTTAACGGTAGAGAATATACCGACCTAACTACTTATTTGGTGGTTACCCGTAAAGCAAAGAGAGGTTCTTTTTATAGCTATAATAAAAAAAACTACATCGATTTTGAACAAAACATCGGAAAGTTAGAAGACCTGTTAAAAAGAAACAACCTGTCACCTAAAATTCTAACCCGAAATGAAATTGACCTTTACGTGAAACGCATACTTAGTATGAATTTTAGTGCTAATAATGTTTCACTCAATAATATGCGTGCTACTGATGTAGAAATACAGATGGGCGACAAAGCCGTTCGGAGCATTCCGCTTGTCAATATTGATACCATTGATTTGCCGGAAAAAGTTTCAACCCATATCGAAAGGAACGACAAAGACACCCTTAAGGGTTTTCCCATTGATACAATGGGCTTCTTATATAACGTTCCATTATACCAAACCATTATTTATAATCAGATCATAGATATACCTGCCCAAAATATGACACAGCGCAAGTTGGAGTTGAAAAGAAAAAGGCATTCAGGTATTCCCGACCCTGCAAATTTAATGTGTGTTGAGGATATTGATAATTTACTTGTAGACGTAGCCAGGGAAAATCAAATGCTTGTTTACTGTCACTTCAATATTTTGGTTTGCGCTCCATTAGAAGCCATTCAACAGACTTGCAATTACATCGAAAGCTCTTTATTCCAACAAAGTATAATACCGAATAAAAATGCCTATAACCAAATGGAGCTTTTCAGAACGGCCCTGCCTTGCAACACAGTGGAGTTAGCGGACTATGATTTGTTTTTGACCACCGCAGATGCAGCCCTTTGTTTTTTTTTTAAAGAAGCCCTAAGTAAAGATGAAGTGAGTGGCTTTCAAATTCGCTTTACTGATAGACAGGGCATACCTGTAGCAATTGACCCCGCAGATTTGCCAATGCAAACCAATAGGATTAATAACCGGAACAAATTCGTTCTTGGCCCGAGTGGTTCGGGCAAGTCCTTTTTTATGAATGCCCTTATAGAGCAATATTGCATGTATAATAAATCCGAAAAGCCTAAATGGTTGATGGATGTTGTAATTGTCGATACCGGGCACTCGTATTCAGGGCTTTGTTCTTACTATGGAGGTAAATACATTACCTATTCGGAAGAAAAGCCTATTACCATGAACCCTTTTGCGATCAGCGAAGGGGAGTACAATATTGAAAAAAAGGACTTTTTAAAAACCCTTATAAGCTTATTGTGGAAGGGGGCAGATGGTACGGTCAATCAGGTAGAGAGCGACGTTATTTCCCAGGCAATTTCATCCTACTACAGCAATTTCTTTGATAAGCCCTTTTTCGTTGATATTACCGATGAAGAAGAAAACGAAATCCTTAAAGAAGCGGAAGCAGAGGCAGCCGACTTTGATTATACTGTAAGAGCAAAAGAAATTTTGGACGAGAACGACATTAAAAATCAGGCACAGGAACTTGCTAATGATCTTGCCGGAACACCTGATGAAAAACTTAGCCATTATGAACAAGAGTATGAGAGGATTTATAATTTGGCTTTACAAGCTACTATAGAATCGCTTAGAGAGGACGATGCCGACGATATTTTCAGCAGGAAATTATATGAAGCCAGGGTAGCCAAAAAAGAAGAATTTAAAAGGAAGAACGTTGTTGAACTCAACTTTAACTCTTTCTATGAGTTTGCTTTATATAAAATTCCCGAGATCAAAGAACAGGAACGCATACCATTTGACATTGACGAGTTTCGTTTCGTTCTGAAAAAGTTCTATAAGGGCGGGGAGTTCCAGGCGATCTTAAACGAGGAAGCGGATAATTCAATGTTCACGGAATCTTTTGTGGTATTTGAAATTGACAGTATAAAGGAGCATAAAACTTTGTTCCCGATTGTGACGCTGATCATCATGGATGTGTTCATTCAAAAGATGCGTTTCCGTACCGAACAGCGTAAAGCTTTAATCATTGAAGAAGCCTGGAAAGCGATTGCTTCCCCGCTTATGGCCGGATACATCCTTTACCTGTACAAAACCGTTAGAAAGTTTTGGGGTGAAGCAATTGTTGTAACCCAGGAGTTGGGCGATATCATCGGTAATGCAGTGGTAAAGGACAGTATTATTAATAATTCTGATACTACTATGCTCTTAGATCAGTCGAAGTTCAAAGATAACTTTGATGAAATAGCCAAGCTATTAGCGATCAATGCGCATGAGCGCAAAAAAATCCTTACCATTAACCAGCTTGATAACCACGAAAATAGAGGCCGATTTAAAGAGGTTTATATTAGAAGGGGAGCCACAGGCGAAGTTTACGGTGTGGAGGTAGCCCTCGAGCAATATTTAATCTATACCACAGAGAAGCCGGAGAAAACCGCAGTTGAATACTACAGCAATTTTTACGGTAGTTACAGGGCGGGTATAGACAATTTTGTCAAAGACCTGAAACTTTCGGGTTTGAAACTTCCCCAATTCTTCAATAAGGTCAACAGTATGCGTAGGCCGATTTACGAAGAAGGAAAGGCCGAAATACTACAATTAGTTAGTTAATCAATCCAAAATCTTCCTACTTATGAAAACACGATTTCTATTGTTGTTGGGCTTAGGCATTATGTTGATGCAAAAGACCAACGCCCAATCATTGTATATCGACCCTGTTACTTCTGCTGCACAACTTGCACACGCAAGCGTGATCAACTCGCAGTTGAACGTTACCAAGGATAAATTAACTCTGGTAGAGAGGGGGCAATTAGCCGTAACTGGTCAATTGGGCATCGTCAATGATATGCAAGCCAAAATTTACAAAGGGCTTTCACAGGTATCTTCCATTCTTACCAATCTCGCAGACGTACAAGAAATATCAAGAATAACTATTGGTATGACCGACGATATCAATAAAGGGATGGCCGTTGCTGCAAAAAATCCTATTCTTTTGGTTTTTGCTCAAGATCAGGCCAATTACTTCTACACAAGAGCCACCAAATTAGCTTTAGAGGTTAGCCAGTTTGCTTTACAAGGAGGGGAAAAAAACCTGATGGATGCCGGGGAACGAGCCAAGCTCATTCATAAGGTAATGACTGAAATGTTAATCCTTCGCTCTTTAACCTATGGAATGTACAGGGCAATGTATTACGCTCAAATGCGAGGGGTTTTAAGGTCACTTAATCCGTTCCAGGGATATATCAACATGGATGAACGAATTATGAATGATATCCTTCGTAAACGCAAATATTTAAAGTAAATGGCTTATGAAAACATTAATATTCACCCTGTTTGTCAGCTTAATGACCCTACAGGTTAACGCCCAGGTAAACGTTCCGTTATTGCATCAATTAGTAAATGATAGCAAAACAGAAAACAAAAAGCAGATAGATGCTAAGACCGAGCAAAGAAACTCTACCGCTATTGAAGAAAGTAATAGGGGGTTGATGAAGCAGGTTAAAACTAAATATCGCACCCTGCAAGAGCGGTTCGCAAAAATGAGTATTGTATTTGATGCTGCAAACATTGGTATTAGCGCTACTCCTTTAGTCCGGGAGATCATCAAACAGCAACAGGTAATAGTGACTTATGCGCAAAGTGACCCCGTGTTATTGCCCGTAGCATTGGATAGCGAAGTAATATTTGTTAAACGGGCAAATTCCCTTGTCAACTACCTAATCGGCTTATGTGCCACCGTTGGCGATATCAACCAAATGAAAGTCAGCGACCGCAGGATACTTTTTCAGCACATCATAGATGAACTAAAGGCGATATCCTACTTATCGGGCGGTGTTGCAAGAACATTACAGGCAGCAGTCATTAAAAGCAGGGGTACAGACCCCTTTTCGGATTATGTCAACCGTGAAATGGGGGTAGTTGACGATATAATGAACAATGTAAAAATCCTTAAGCAATGAAGCGCCTATTTATACTTATAGCTTTTCTTTTAATAATTAAAGACAGCTTTGCGCAAAGGGTAGTGTTTGACCCCGGGCATTTAAATATAGTTAACTCAAATGCAGCTACAAGACTTGCAGGAGAGTTTGCCTATCACGCATCACTTGAACAAATTCGGAAAAACACGGACGATATCGCCATTAACCTTACCAGTGTTTCTTTGGTGCAAACAATGATACATCGGTCGTTAACAGAGGTTAACGAGGCACTCAAAGACGCTATACAGGTTAAGCAAATGGCGTATCTAATAGATGATATTTACAGATATAGCGGCGAGGCCATCGAACTAGCAAAAGGTAACCCCGAGTTAATGTTGTTTGCAGAAGCATCTACACAGCAGTTAAAATACAGGGGTATTAAAATATTGGGTGATGTTTCATCTATAGTCCTACAGCAAAAAGAAAACGTCCTGATGAACTACAATGTTCGTGATGAACTCTTAAGAAAGGTTATTGATGAACTCCGCATTATGAATGCTTTAATCTATGGCATCCGGCAAAACATGTACTGGGCAAAAGCGCGAGGGGTGATAAAAAGCATTAACCCCTACCGCCAGTATATAGAAAAAGACTTTGCCATTATGGATGATATTTTACGCAAACGCCAAATGATAAAACGATGAATTATGAAAACAACTGTTCTATTACTCATACTTACGGGAATTGGCTTTTCCTGCTTTGCACAAATGATAATTAAAGACAAGGCCATCATCTACCAACAAGAAAGAATGGTATATAAACAATGGGATAAAGACAAGTTTGTCCCTGAATTTAAATGGTACAACCCCGGCTCCTATGCTGCTTACGCTTTAACATGGCTATTGCAGCCGAGTTATAAAAACGGCCCCGATATACGACCACTTCGGGCGGGTGGCGAACAAACACAGCGCCTTGCCTTGGCAGCAGCTATGCAGGTTTCTTCTAACTATTATAAGAAGGAAGCAGATACTTTAAGAAATACCGCACTTGCAGAATTTTATAATTATTCCGGCACAGTGTCCGCCACAGACCCGCTCTATAATCTTTATTATAAAAAAGAGCTTGCTCCTTTAAATAATATTGAAGGTAATGCCTTTAAAAATGTGCCCGCCAATGTAGTACTGTACATGGCCGAAAGTGGCGCTTATAATTGGTATCTCACAGAAATGAACAGCTTAAGGGAGCGATTTGAAAATGCGAAGCGGGTAGATATCGACAGGGGGCAGCGTATTTTATTATACCACCGTATCATGTTAGAGCATCGAAAGTTAGCCGAGAACTGGAAATACAAGTTAGCAATGTCGGAAATGATGCTGTCCTATAAAGAGAAGATGAAGAACAAAATTGAAAAAGGTAACACTTATTTCAACGGCACCACCAAAAGCGAGGACGAGATCATGAACGATATCTTAAAAAACCGAAAAACACTTAAACCATGAAAAAGAAATATGTAGCACTGCTTATCCTGATAGTCGGGATAATGTTCACCAGTTTGAGTGTAAGAGCGCAAACGCCAGTCGGTAATGATCAATATAAAGATGCCGTTAGTTTTTTACAAGGTAATGGTGTTTATGACCGTCCTGTAATGAAATTTTTTGAGGGCATGAGGGATTACGCCTTTGGCAACTTCGCAGCCTTTATCTACGATGCCCAAGGTTTGGCCTGTATTTTTATGCTGATGTTCTTCTCTATCAAATCTTACGAAATGATGTCAGGAGATAAGCAATTAGAGATTATGCCGCTTTTAAGGCCATTTGGCCTAATGATGGTAATTATGTGGTGGGGTGTTTTTTGCAGAGTGCTTGCGTACCCTACCGATCTTGTGGCAGCCAAGGCCGAGGCCATGTTTGGTGAGCAGCAGGACGAAATTAATAACATGCGATTTGAACGAGCCTCGCTAATGATACAGGTTGCCGATCAGCTAATGACCTTTCAAGCAAAAACTGAAATTGCAGCAGACGAGGCTAAAGAAACCAATCAGGGTGTAGGAAAGCAGATCGTAGAAAGCGTTAAAGGATTTTTTGCCGATAATATCTATAATCCTATTGTAGAAATGAAAATCCGGATGCAAACCAGTTTGCAACTATTGGTCACGCAAGCCCTGGAGCTTATTTCGCTATGGATTTTGAGGATTTGCGTTTATATCGTTTTTATGTTGCAAATTATATATTCAACGGTCTTGGTTATACTTGGCCCGTTTTCGGTTGCCGTAAGCGTATTACCCGCTTATCGGGACGCATTCAGTACGTGGGTAGCAAGGTTTGTTTCTGTAAACCTATATGTTGGTGTGGCTTATCTAATCCTTTATATTGTTGGCATGCTTCAACAATACGCCATGAGCGTTGAGATAGAAAAGTACAAATCCTTAGTTAATGGAAGTGGCGATGCTATGGAAAAAATGGCATGGTTGGCAGGTAACGGAGTTTTAAGTTTCGGCCTTGTTATCGTTGCTTTCTTTGTTGGGGCTATCGCCATTACAACCGTTCCGAGCATAAGCACCTGGATAATTTCAACTTCTGGTATTTCTTCGGCAGCATCAACAGCAGCCCGTACCGGCTCACAGGTTGGGAGAGTGGCATCGGCAGCCGTTTTTAAAAAATAACATCTATTAACCACATCATTTGAGGGGCTTGATTTATTCAAGCCCTTTTTATTTAAACCCTTTATTATGCTAATTAAAAATATAGAGAATAAAATAAGGTTAGCCTTATTTATCGCATTAGGAAGCTTTGTCACATCTATTATCATAGTAGTGATAGTTTCATTTTCCGCATATAAACAGGTAAGCAGCGCAAGGGAAAACATTTATATCCTTGATAATAATGTGCCCATCTTAGCAAAGCAAACCAACATGCAGCTTAACAGGCCCG
>DALYUO010000002.1:23669-62437 GCA_031981225.1 Pararcticibacter sp. | reverse complement strand
AGGCCCGCCGAATATCGGGCACACATTGATCTATTCCACTCCATATTCTTTTCGCTAACGCCTGATGATAAGTATATAGAATACCAAATGAAACGAGCTATGTATTTAGTTGATGAAAGCGGGGCGTTGCAATACAACAACCTTAAGGAGAAAGGCTTTTTTAATTCTATTCTTTCATCAAGCTCTGTTCTAACTCTACAGACCGACAGCATTCAGCTTGATATGGTCAACAAGCGGTTTATCTACTACGGCAAGCAGATTATTGATAGGCGAAGTTCAACGGTTACACGTTCGCTGATCACAACGGGCAACCTTAAAGATATCCCAAGAAGCGACAATAATTCGCACGGAGTATTGATAACCAATTGGAAAACACTTGAAAATAAAGACTTAAGCAATGTTCAAAAGAATCAGTTCTAAAGTAGACCCCGATGCAACAGTTGCAAAGGAGATACGCAAAGAGTTTGGGAAATACTTTGACCAGGCAACAGATAGCCGGAACAGGTTTTTTAAGTCCTATCCCAAACAGATATTTATCGGCATGGTTGCTCTGATCGTCGTTTCGGGCATTGTCTGTTTTTTAATCCTTACGCCCAGTCAACGACAGAAAGAAAAAATGCCTGATTTTTTCAAGGGGACTACCCATGTTGGCAATGAGGTTACAGATGGTGTCGGCCAGATCATTGACCTGGGAACAAGGATATCAGATTTAAATACCCTACGAAAACAAGTTGAAGCAGTTTTGGCAAAGCCGAAATTATCTCATGCCGATACGGTTTTTTTAGAAAAGGCCATTCAGCAATTGGAACAAAGTAATAAACCACGTAATCAACAGAAGCCATGAAAATAGATTTTAAAAAACCGAAGTATGTTATACCCATAATCATACTTCCTTTCCTTTTCCTGTTTTTTTATGCTTACAAATCTTTTAGTAAGGGTGAGGAAAAAAAGGTTGAGAATAAACCCGAATTACAATCAGACGTAGCAAGCGTTTCCGAAGATATTAAGAACAAGGAACTGGGGAATAAGCTTGACGCCTTTAAAGATAAATACAAGAATGGCGACGGTTATACGGCAGTTGGGACATTAGATGAAGACCCGACGGCATCGGGCGTATTGGAAGGCCAGTATAATGACCGTGAAAAATACGTATTAGACAGTATAGATGCCGCTTACAAAGCCAGGTTTGGCAAGGCTCCCAATTCAAGCGGTAGCAGTTATTCAGGCGCAGGTCGAAACGCTGTACCAAGAAGCATGTCAGCCTATGAAAGCAGAGGGGGCAGCAACACTCTAAGCCGAGAAGATCAGGAATTAGCAAACGCCCTATCAAATTTAAAAGGTACAGGCAATTCCGGTAGGACGCAGCAGGGGGGACAGAACCCCAAGGAAAAGTACGAAGACCCAATGGCGCTGTTTCGTGAGCAGATGAAGCTTATTGATAGCGTAGGGAAATCAAACGACCCTGATTATAAAGCCCAAAAGGAGAAAGAAGAATTACTTAATAAGGTTGACAAGCAAGTCACCAAAATGCCAAAGCTGGATGTTGAAAAAGCTTCGAATATGAATGATGCTTTTAATACTGTTCAGGTAGCCAAGAAGAATGATTTTATCAAAGCGATCATAGATCAGACCGTTACAGGATATGCAGGTTCAAGGGTTCGCATCCGCTTATTAGAGGATATTAAAGCAGGAAAGCACCTCATTAAAAGAGGCACCTACATCTATGCCCTGATATCGGGCTTTGATCAACAACGGGTAAAATTAACGGTAACGTCTGTTATGACAGATGATAAGATCCTGCCAGTCAAATTAGAATTATATGATTTGGACGGAATGCAAGGGCTATTTGTTCCGGCATCGGCTTTCAGGGCCTTTACAAAAGAGGTAAGCGATTTAGGTTCAAGTATTCAGATGCAGCAAGACCCATCAAGCGCAAATCAACTTTACATGAGTGCTTTATCAAAACTGTTTACTTCCACTTCAACAGCCATTTCAAAATTGATCAGGCAAAACAAAGCAAAGTTAAAGTACAGCACATTCGTGTACCTCATTGACCCGGACGAACTAAAAGAACAACAACAAAATTACTAAAGCACAGACCCATGAAAAAGATACTTATATTATTATCAATGGTTTTCCTTTTAGCCTTTAATGGCTACTCACAGGGAAAAATTAAGGACGGTACACTACAAAAAAGTAAGCTTGAAAAGATTTACATAACGCAGGATGTATCATTGCACTTTGTTTCTCCCGAACCAATTCAATACGCTGATATTTCTACAAAAAGCATGTTGGGCGACCTTCCAGTTAAGAATGTATTAAGAATAAAGTTCATTCCTGATAGCGCAAAGCATTACGGGTTTGTAAATCGAAGCCTGGGAATTGTTACCATTGTTGGAGAAAAATTTATCGCCCAGTATGACGTTTGGTACACAGAAAATGAAGAAAGTGTTCAGACGCAAATTGAAATCCTGCCCAAAAACACAAATCCTTTAGATGTGGGCAATATCCCTATGTCACAGACCGACCTTCATAATTATGCTTTGCAAACGCTAAAAAAAGGGACTAAAACCCACGCCATCCGCTCGTCAGCTTATGGTATGGATGCACAGGTTAATAATGTCTATACGGTAGATGATTATGTTTTTATTGACGTGACATATTCAAATAATACAAATCTTAAATATGATGTAGACGAGTTTCGTTTTAAAATTGATGATAAGCGGATTACAAAGGCTACAAACGTGCAGTCGATTGAGGTAAAGCCAGTTTATCAGCTTTATGATAAAGCATCTTTTAAAAGGACTTACAGGAACGTATTTGCATTTAAGAAATTCACCTTTCCCGATAACAAAGTTTTAGCCATTGAGCTTACGGAAAAACAAATTTCTGGTCGTGTGATCACCTTACAGCTTGATTATTCAGACGTACTTAACGCAGATACTCTATAATGAAAAAGGCATTAATATTTGCCTTTATATTTATGGCAGCCATAAATGTTAAGGCGCAGAACGGAACTAAGTTTTTCAGCTTAAGGGGTGGTTGGGTTGCAAAGAACGCATTCACGGGAACGCTAAGTTTTGATATCAGCACAAAGTATTTTAATCAAAATGAAATCTTCGCTGAATACTACCAAAACTATAAAAACCATGACCTTAAAACCATCATGGGTGGCTTTGTACTTAAACCTGTTATGTTTAGAAGCGGTAATACTGCTTTAAGGTTTAGGTTGGGCGCAGGGATAGGTTCTACAACCCGAAAGTTTGTCGCAGCCCCACAGCTTGGCTTAGAGTATGCTCAAAGCATCGGAAAGGGTTTCGATCTTCTTATAATCAACCGTAATCAGGTCTTGTTTTGGGGTGACAAAGCGGATAAATGGCGCATTGGCCTTGAAGCAGGTATCAGGATACCAATAAATTAAAAAACAATGGAAAGTATAATTCAACAACCGCCAATTGTCAGGCTGCCACATCTTGGCTTTATAGCAACGGGTATCGCCCTTGTTGTTTTGGCCCTGATAAGCGAGCCATATATTTTTCAAGGCAAAACGGGCATCATTGTATTTGCAATTGCCTTTGGCCTGTTAATGGTCGAAGGTACTTTGTTTACTGTCATTATTCGTTCGATGGTATATAAAAAGACCAGGTTAATCAACTGGTCAAAGAAAAATAAGATTATAGCCTTTGTAGTTATTGTAGCAGCCTTTTTTTGGACGTTGATGTTATATGAAATCTGCAAAGTAGTTTACCACAACGTATTTGCTTAAAGGGCTTAATAGCCGAATCATTAAGGAAGATGGTAAGTAATTGCCATCTTTTTTTATACCCTAACTTTTATAAAATGGAAGAGAAAAAGGAATTACAAAAGCTGCACGGGATGCTACAATTCGTAGTGTATTTGTTGGTTTTTTTTGAAATTATAATATTCATCTATGCAGATCGAATATTTATTTCAGGGAAGTTCGGCAATGGCCTTGCACATATTTTTGAAAAGCTGTCACAAATGGCGCTCTATAAAAACATCTTTTATAGTAAGTTCACCATCTTAGTTATTATCTGTTTGGTTTCAATCGGAACGTTAAGCAAAAAGAAGCTTGAATTAGACCCTAAAAAACATATTGTTTACCCTTTAGTAATCGGCCTTTTGTTTTTTTTCGGTAGTATATGGTTTTTAAATCAACACGGGAACGATGCCTTTCCCTATACTTCATGGTACAATGTTGGATTTATAGCAGCTTCATTGATAGGTGCCGTTCTTATTCATACCTCAATGGATAACATTTCAAAAATCATACATAGCGGTTTTGGTAAAGACGAATGGAATGTTGAAGGTGAAAGCTTTATGCAGTCGGTTAAAGCGGATATTACCCCCTATTCAGTTAATATCCCGATGCAGTTCTATTATAAAAAGAAAGTGTATAACGGTTTTATAAACGTGGTAAACCCGTTTCGGGGAACTATCCTGATCGGAACGCCGGGTTCTGGAAAATCTTTTGGGGTTGTTAATCCTTTTATCCGGCAAATGATAGCCAAAGGTTATACCATGTGCTTATACGATTTTAAGTTTCCCGACCTGGGGCAAATTGCCTATTACCATTACCTGTTAGCCAAGCAGAATAATAAGATTAAAGACTACCAGTTTAACGTTATTAATTTAGACAAGGTTGAAAAAAGCCGCAGGATAAACCCCTTACGGGCCGACTACATAGAAACCCTTGCTGATGCATCGGAAACAGCAGAAGCAATCGTAGAAAGCTTGCAAAAAAGTGATAGTAGTGGAGGAAGCGAGAAGTTTTTTACTCAATCCGCAGTAAACTTTTTAGCATCCTGCATATTTTTCGTTTCACGCCATGAAAAAGGCAAGTATTCGACATTTGCCCACTTATTGGCATTTTTAAACCGAACATACGAAGAAATCTTTACCTGTCTGAATACCTATCCCGTACTTGAAAGTTTGTTATCTCCCTTTGCTTCGGCATTACAGAAAAAAGCTTACGACCAGTTGGAGGGTCAGATCGGTACATTAAAGATTTTTATTTCAAGGCTAAACACCGAGGAAACTGCCTGGGTATTTTCAGCAGATGATTTTAATTTAAAGATCAGCGACCCGAAACACCCATCAATACTAATTTTGGCAAATAGCCCCGCAACCCAAAATATCAATTCAACTTGTTATTCTGTAGTGGTAAACCGCCTAACGAGGCTTATTAATACCAAGGGCAATTTACCTACAGCAATTATTGCGGATGAAGCCCCTACCCTGTTTATTCATAAAATTGAAAATTTGATCTCAACGGCAAGAAGTAATAAGGTGGCGGTATTGTTGGGTTTGCAGGAGTTGCCCCAGTTAAAGCAATTGCAGGGTAAAGACACCGCTACAACTATCACCGCAGTAATCGGCAATGTAATATCGGGTTCGGTTAGGAATAAGGAAACATTAGACTGGTTAGAGCGCCTATTCGGAAAGAAAAAACAAATAGGCGAAGGCTTAAGCATTGACCGCTCCAAAACATCGGTATCCCTAAATGAAAAATACGACCCTCTTATTCCTGCCGGAAAAATCGCCCAGTTAGGCACGGGTGAATTAGTTGGTTTGATTGCCACAGATGTAAACAATGATTATACAGGCAAGCACACCACATCAAACGTTCATTGCAAAGTCAATCTTAATTTGGCAGATATACAACGGGAAGAAAAAGGATATCGGGAGTTGCCCAACTTCTATGACTTTAAAGGCAACAAAGCAAAAATCTTAAATAGTAATTTTCTCAAAATCCGCAAAGACGTAGAAGGTATCATTCAGTACTATTCTAATTAATGCTATCATACTTAAAGCGGAGCATCCGCAGATCAGGGCAGCGCCACCAGTTAAATGATAGTAAATATTTTTGCCGGCACGAAGATCCTCAGCTGTATTTGATAGCATTTATTGTTCCTGGAGATCTTCCGGAGGAAAGATAATGATAGCAGTTTGGTTCTCTGCAGAGACCAGGTACAATCATTCTGATAGTATAATTCATTGGCCGCCCGGTTGATCATTTACCTTTTTGATAGTAAAGCGTATGAAACACTTTAAAATTTTATTTCTCACTTTTTTTCTTTTTGCTGTAAATGGCTATTCCCAAGAGTTCAACTCTATTATAAGTTTAGAGGATATTAATACCATAGCCGTTAAGAAGAAAAGCATTGTCAAAGACACGGTTGTCAAACTCAAAATTGTTAAGGACACCGTTTATACCTCAAATTATTTACCCGAGCGAGAACCCCTCGAATTGTCTTCTTTGCCTTTGGCAAATATTAAACTTACTTCGGGATTTGGGTACCGCATTCATCCCATACTGGGAAACCTGAAATTCCATAACGGAATTGACCTTTCCGCACGTCAGGCTAATATCTATTCGGTTCTTCATGGAACTGTTGTAATATCAAGCTATGATGATATCATTGGCAACTACGTTGTCGTAAATCATGGTTTTTATGAAACGACCTACGGCCATTTATCAGTAAGATTTGTCAAGGCCGGGGATTTGGTAAAAGCAGGAACAATAGTAGGCCGTAGCGGTCGAACAGGCCGAGTTACTGGGGAGCATTTGCATTTTATAGTAAAGCATAAGGGGCAAAGTATTAATCCCCTTCCATTCCTAAAGGAAATTTTAACAGTAAACCGAAAAGAGCAACTAACCAATTTTCTAACCCAAAACAAGTGATTATGTCAGTTAAGACCAAAACAGAAATTTCATTGCAAAATAAATTGCAGCTTGTGGCCGAGGGCGCAAGTATAGAACTCAATAAAGCCGAAGCAGAATTATACGGTGTAGATGTTGCAGACGTGCTTCCTGATGAAGATTTGGAGGACGAGGGAAAGGAGGCCACCAATGGCTACTGAAACAAAGAAAATGTATGAGTTGGTTGCCGAAAAGATCATCGAGCAGCTTAAGCAAGGAATTGCCCCTTGGCAAAAGCCCTGGAATAGTGCCGGAACTGATTATAGTATGCCCTATAATGCCGTTACGGGCAATCCATACAAAGGTTTAAATGCTTTGTATCTCCATTTGTTCAGCCCTTATGGTGACCCACGTTGGGCAACCTTCAAGCAAGCTGAAAGCGAAGGTTGGCAGGTACAAAAGGGGGCAAAGGGGTTTATGATAAACTTTGTAAAGACCCATGATCTAAGAACTAAGCTTGACGAAAACAAACGGCCAGTCATTGGCACGGATGGAAAACCCGTGAAAATTAAAGTGGAATTAACCAGTCCCATTGTTACCAAAGCATGGGTATTTAATGCAGAGCAAATTAAAGGTGTGCCACCTTTACCAGTTAGGGAGATAAGAGATAATGAACTATGGGAAAAGGTTGCCAGAGCAGAAAGTATCGTTAAGTCTTCGGGCGCAAAAGTGGAGCATGTTGCAGGTGACAGGGCTTATTATGCGCCTCTTTTTGATAAAATAAATATGCCGGAGCGCCCCCAGTTTGAAACAGCCGACCGCTATTATTCTACCCTACTGCACGAGTTAGGCCATTGGACAGGCCATCATTCCAGGCTTGACAGGGAGTTGGTCAACAGGTTCGGAACGCCTGATTATGCTCGAGAGGAATTGCGGGCAGAAATCGCTTCCATGATTTTAGGTAATGAACTTAAAATAGGCCATGACCCCAAACAACATATTGCTTACGTTGATAGTTGGATTAAGGTTTTAACCGATACCCCTTATGAAATCCATGCAGCAGCAGCCGATGCACAGCGCATATTTGATTATGTTATGGCCTTTGAAAAGAAAATCGAGCAAAATCAGGAGACTACAAAAGCACAGGAATATAACCCAAATACTTTGCAGGCCGGGGATAAAATCAAATACAACACTACCACATACGAAGTATTGGAGGCCGATAAAAAAACCTTTTTGATACAGGACTTATCAAATAAGCATAAAGTGCAGCTTACAGTAAATGACGGGCTTTTTAACTCTTTGGTGGAGGTCAAAAGAACCAATAGAAATGCAGTTTCAGTGCTTGATGCAGTTGAAAAAATGACCAAGGAACCTGATTATAGTATTTCGACCACACGGGAATTTGTTGCCCAGGGGGACAATAGTTTCAAAAGAAAAATCTAATCAAAATCTTAGTAACATGAAAGAACAATTAAATAATCAATTGCCTTTAAAAGACCTCGAAAATGTGGGTTTGTATAAAGAAGGTTCAATCACTATGGACAGGGAAAACATTAATGCCTTGAAGCGTGGAAACATGACCGACCTTGTTGAACTTAAAAATGTAGGTTCTGAAATTGAATCAATGAAAGCACGACTATCCGTCGTAGATCAGGATGGTGAAAGTAAATTAAGGATTGACCCTGTTTATAATGAGATACAAGATCATCCGCTTTTGGAAACAGAGGAAAAGGAAAATCTTGTTAAAGGCGAGCAAGCCAACGTTAAAAAAACAGGCTCAATATACGGTACTATAGTTTCCCACGGTAGAGACTTCTTCAATTTCGACCCGACAGAAAAACCGAATTATTATATAGAAATAGCTAAAAACGACAATACTACAAAGCATGTTTGGGGGGTAGATTTAGAAAGGGCTTTGAGCGAATCGGGACATAAAATTGGAGACAGGGTAAAGCTGAATAATTTGGGCAACAGACCTGTAGAGGTTTCCGCTCCGGTCAAAAATGACAATGGGGAAGTAACTTCCTTTGAAAAGAAGATAGTAAACCGTAACACTTGGGAGGTTGTAAATGCCAGAGAGATTAAGCCTAATGAGCAAGATCGCAGTTCTGTCATAGAATATGACCCGCAAACTAAACAGTTTATGAGTTACAATCCGGCGAAATTGAAAGTACCAGAGGCTATCAATAACGAGAAGCTCGATTTTGAGAAAAAGCGAAAGCTTAGAGAAGGTGAGGTTATTACCTTGGCCGACGGTACAGAAGTTCAGTATAGAACGACTGATAAAAACGGCCTACGATCAAATCGAAGCGCCTTAGTACTGTCGCTTCTTTTGGATGGGGGCTTAAGCTACCTATTGGTTACGGGTATAAGCCGTTTGTTGGGCAAACAGTCAGCAGAGGAACAATCATATTCCAAGGGGTATTTGACAGCCTTAAAGGAGGTTGAAAAACTATTGGAGCGCAAGCAACAAAAATTCCCTAATGATAAATCAATAGCCAACGAAATAAATGTCGTAAAGCATGAATTTAGCAACGCTTCGGCAATGTCACCCGCACAATTGAACACTTTAAGTATTAAAGATGCAGATGATGTAATGAACGAGAAAAACGTTAACGACCCCGATCATGGCAAAAATAACCCTGTAGGCGAAGATGAAAACGATATCGAAAATTCAAGAGGCCGAGGCAGATAAAAGCTTTAGTCCCCTACTTTCAGTTTTAGGCGTTGGACTTGCGGTCCAGCGTCTTTTTAATAATTCATTGCATTTTGACCATGCCGGAAGATTGGTTTTTAATTACTATGCTAATGGCGATCTTAAAGATAGTGAGTTGTTCGGGTTTAAAACCGTAAAACTCGTTTGTACAAACGGCCTTTGGTTTGCCGGAGATCAACACAAACCAACAAATGTTTTTTTGTTTTTTTCAGCTATGGAGGCAATTGCATTTGCCCATCTGAAAAGCTCAAAGTTTAACGATTTTAGCCGTTGCCTGTTTGTCGCTTTGGGTGTTTGCCCCTCAAAACAACAAATTGACCTGCTTAAAAAGAAATTTAAAGAAAGTAAGTTTCATACAGTATTTACCAATGATATAATCGGTAAAATTTATGACTGCAAAGCTTCGCTTTGGCTTACAAACAAAGATTGCTCATTTGCCCTGGGCAATGACATTGTTACTGCCGTTACCAACGCAACGCCTTTCAAAACGGTAAGCATCAACCGAAACCAATTCTCTTATTTTTCATTTCATAGGCAACTTGGCAAGCGGAGTAATATTAAAACACACAAACCGAGCGATAAAAAATATTTGTCTTTTTTGGGCTATTTGGCCCAAAAAAACGGTTTCACCTAAAATTATTATGTATCAATATATCAATATCTCATATATGGAAAATATCGCTAAATGCCCCGTTTGCAATCAAGGTAATTTGATAGAAGGGGCAAAGGGTTATATGTGTAACCATTTCAAAAGTATAGATGATAAATGCAGCTTTACGATTTTTAAAACGTATTTCGGAAAGGAAATGACATGGAAGATTGTTGAGCAGCTTGCCGATCAGAAAGAAACTGATTTTTTTGATGATCTGATTAACAAAGAAAATAAGCCGTTTTCTGCTAAGTTGGTTATTGATGATGGAATTATTAAGCCTCATTTTCAGGATAAGTCATTAGACACTCCCTGCCCTAAATGTGGTAAGCAGGTGCGGATTTCCCATAAAACCTTTATTTGCGAGGACTTTTTTAATAATAAGGAGTGCGATTTGTATATAAACAGGAATGTTGCAGGTGTTCTTCTATCAGAAAATGAGGCCGAGGTTCTTTTAAATGGCAGCTCTACGGATTATAGAATAGATTTTTTAAGCAACAGCCAAAAAACGTTTGGCGCTAAACTTTTTCTTGATGATAGCTTTCAGGTAAAGTTTGATTTTGAGTTGACTAAATGTCCTAAGTGCAAAACAGGAAGTATTTCGGTGAACCCCTGGGCATACGGATGTTCTAATTATAAGAATGATCAGATAAGGTGCGAGTTTACAGTTTGGCGTGAGATTTCGGGCAAGAAGATCTCGCTTAAGGATTTTTTGGATTTATGCCAAAAAGGTAAGTCGGATAAAACACAATTTAAGCCTAAGAATAGTGATGAATATACGGGTTCTATCAGTTAAATCACGACTATAAACTTGAAATAGTTAAAAGTTCCTAAAAAAAGATTTGGGCATTCCTACGCTCGAGGCTTGCACGGGTCATCCGTTCATATCTTTTTGACCCACCCCCTATTTTGTAATTTAAGTAACCGTTTTTTCCCTTTGGTCAGCCACGTTTACACAAATTACAAACGCACCTCATAATAAGGCAACTTCTCCATTTCACAAAAACCACGTTACGGTAAACCTTCACCGGGTGTTTGCTGCATTCGAAATTCCCTTAACATGAGTTAACCCAGTCAAAAAGGATAACCACTTCTACCCCTGATGCTCATTTAATAGATATTATTTACTAACCCACTTTAAAATCAAAACGTAATGGACAGAAACCAAGGAGACATTAACCCCTTAACAGATTTTGGGGAAACAGATTTTACCGATGAATTAATAGATTTTTTTGAACAAAAGCAAAATTCAAAAACGGATAAGAACGATGCTAAAATCAAGCCCGAAAACATAGGAATCTCGAATAATCAAAACTTAAATTATAAAAAAATGGAAATTCTCCCAAACCCCGTTCAGGTCATTCCCCCGAATGCAGAACAGAAAGAGCTTTTCGAAGCACCATTTAAAGGAAGCAAGGACACAACAGTTTCCCTTGAAAAACCAAAACTTACACCAGAGCAGTTGACTTCAATTCCCGATGTGATCGACGGTCACCAGTTGTCGGTAAAAGACAAGTACGATCTTCTTTTAGATGCACTCGTTGTAGATCAGAGGGATGTGTACTACTTTGTCGATGATAAAGGGTATATTATGAGACATTTTACAGAAGAACCAACAGATAAGGACAAGAGATTTGTTAATTTTGAGGATGTAACTTTTGATATGAAGAAAACTCAACTTAATGAACAGAATTTTGAATACCTTAAAAAAAGCCTTAAATATCTTGGCTTCGGGGAAAATCTCAATTCTGCATTAGAAGTTCGGTTAAAAGAGGGTTCGGATAAATTTACCCTGGGTGCTTCGGCTGCATTTGCTACGCCGAACGCAAAGGATATGGTAAATTATGAATTGCGGTTTAGTAAAAGCAAAACTACCGACAACTATTTTTTAAACGACTATCAGGCAACCCTTGAAAAAGGCAATGCCAACGGCACGGTACAAGAGCCTGTAAGCCGTGTGTTTACCTTAAACAAGGGGAACGACATAACAGCCAAAGAAGCTTATAACCTTCTTTCAGGCCGTTCTATTCAAAAAAATGCGGAGATTACAAGTAAATTCGAAATTCGTGCAGGCTTTTTGACCCCCGCAGAAGCGAAAGTTTCAACAATGCCGGAAGCAAGGGCTAAAGTTCAAGAATTGGTCAAGGCAAATAAAAATGTTGATTATGAAATATGGCACCAAGACGCAGTAATTAAACGGTTTGATGCTAAAGGTAAAGACATAACCGACAAATCTGTAGCAAGGGAAAATCTCGCCCTGGTACACTCTTTCATCCATAAAAACGATAAGAGCAACGACGATATCCCTTATGATGTTAAGGATATGGCGGGGGTAAGGCAAATGGTGAAGGAACTTACTAAAGATAAGAATACCGCCAGCTTAACACTTACTGAAAAAGGAATACCTGTTGCCAGATTTGATGAAAAGGGCAAGGAAATAGACTTGCCCCCAACAAAAAGAAAAGAAGAAGTTTGGATGAAGCTTGATTTTGAAAAGAAAAACGATCAGGGCGATTTCCCTTTTAAAACGTTCTTTAAAAACTATGGCTTTGACCTGGATAAAGCTGTTACCGCCCATCCAATAAAAGAACTTAACGACCCCGACCATCGGGAACGGTTAATGTCCTCTTTGAAAAGGGGTAACCTTCAATCTGTAACCCTCGAGAAGAACGGTACAGAAGAAAAAGCTTTTGTAGCAGCAAGCCCCCAGTTCAAAAATCTTAGCCTTTACGATAAAGACCTTAAGCTTGTGTATGAAAAGCAACAAGAAATAAAGGGTCAGAACCAGGAAGATAAAGGCTACCAACGAAGCCGATAATATGAACAGTATCGGCATCCCAAATCAGGAACGATACTTACAATTAAGCCCCACCATTTCCTACTGCTTTTTATCAGTCTTTGGATTGTTATTTATAGCGGTAGCATTATTGGTCGGGGCTTTTTGGTTGAACATACTTTGTTTACCCGCAATTGTAGTATTGGCTATTGCATTTTATCGGTTCTTTTATATCCGCTTAACGCTTTATATTCTTACAGCAGAAACCTTAAAAATAAGGACTGGAATATTCAGCTATACACTTATAACACTTGAATTATATAGGGTAAAAGATTACGTCATAAAGCAAAACCTTGTTGTGAGGATGTTGAAAATTATGACCTTGACCCTATTTACAACCGATAAACAAGACGTTGTAATTGCCTTAAATGGCATCCCTCAGTCAAACCTGAATGACACGATAGGGATTTGGTACAGCGTGCGCGAGCAAAAAGTAAAATCATTGAAATCAATTAGAAATTTAAAATTACCACCTATGAAAAAGTTATTAAGCCTTTGTATGTTAGCACTGATGTTTGTTTCATGCAGTAAAGACAATGACCCGGATATACAAACTAAGTCAGAAAAGAAAGTAAGGGTTGAAGTTGAGTTTTCCGGCAGCTATCAAAATTACCAGTTACTATTTACCATTAACTCATTGACCAAGGGAAAGGGCACATTTGTTGAGCCAATGATCAACATCCCGACAAACACACAATGGACACAGGTTATATCACAAGGCAATGCGTATAATTATATAGCTGATTTGACCAGTAGTAAGTTTGTTGTAGAAAGCAAAGAAGCGGTTAACAGGTTGGGGTTTTTGTTGTCGGCCACACAAACCAAGAACACCGATGATGCCGCCCAAACACCTATTTCTGCCTCAATAAAAGTATATGCAGAAAATAAGCTGATTGAAACCTATAATTACAAAGCTTTACCAGTTGGGCAGGTAACAGAACCCGTTTCACAAAATTTAGATATTTCAGCTTACTAATCTTTTTTCTTTTAGCCGTTCCGTTTTTTAATTAGATCATGGGCGTTGGCCGAAGCCAACGCCTTTTTTCGTTTTACATCTTTGCTATCATAGTAGTGCCGGGGCATCCGCAGATCAGGACAGGCCACCGTAAATACTGATAGCATTTTTTTCAATGGCCGCCAGGTGCAGCTTTGGATTATGATAGCAAATTACTTTGCTCGAGAAAATCCGGAACACCTTTTATGATAGTATTATTTATTGGCCGAGCGCCTGATCAGGGCATTTTTTGATAGCACCTTAAATAAAAGAAATCTTTATCGTAACGACTGGGGAGTTACCCTAAATAGATTTAAAAAATATTCACCTTCATTGAAGCATTAAAAGCTTCGCTATTAATGATAAGAAACATCCACCGAAATTTTTATTCCGGATGGATACTCTAATGTAACTTCTTTTTGTTCAAACCTACCTATGCGAAAAATGCGGCATGGAATGCGGACAGCACCAGACCGAACATTGCCAGGAGTGTGCCAAAGCCTGTAGCGAATGCGCAGAGGAATGCCGGAAAATGGCAACTTAAGTTTTAAAATGCAGGCAGGCCTGCATTTTTTTTTAATTCTTTAATAAGTTTACAACAGAATATTTCCGGTATGAATAAGATCCAGATCTTTGCTGCGCCCACAATAAAAGCCCTGCAATCAGAAATAAACGAATGGATGGCCGACAATAAGGATGCACATATCGTGGAAACCAATATAACCAGCCTGGCAAAGAGCAGTGTTTCAGCTTTTGATGAAAAAAAGAAGGGGTATATGCCGTTAATATCCTGTATACCCCGCAGACCAGAGCGAAGAAGAAAGCGTACTGCAAGCTTCTATGCAAATGCCAACCGAACTGACCGATCCAAAAGTTATAGAAAGCGAGAGCAATTAAAAAGTTTTTCCATAATAGGTATAAAGATCAGTTTCGTAAACTTCCGGTATTGGTTTAGAGAGGTCATATTCAGGGCTGTTTTTTACAGCATCTACCGGAAGATCCACATACACAGCCGAATTTGACCATTGTATATCCGTGATCCATTTGGGTGATATTAAAACTTTTTTTCCGGGAAACCAGTTTCCGGTATCCACAACCATAAAGCGCAGCGTCCAGCTATTGTCATCCATAACAAAGTCCTCTACCTCGCCGATTTCGCCATCGGTAGCATGGATCTGGTAGCCCTTAACTTCACTGGTACTGCGCAGGTGCGGATCACCTGTTTGCTGATCAGGGTTTGATGCAGCTATGCTTTCTTCCAGTGGTGTCATGGTTTCTGCCATACCGGTCATGCCCATACCACCGTAAAAACCTACCCCGCCAATTCCGTAGTACGGCCAGGCATAATGACTGTACAATTCGATCTCCTGCTGGCGGGAGACGGGCTTTTCCGTGTCGATATCGGGACTGTTTTTTACCTGTTCCTGGGTAAGATTAACAGGGAAGATCTTATTTTTCCAATCAGGTTGATTTACTGCCGACGGAGAAATAAGCACTTTACGGCCGGATAGCCAGCCCCCTGTTTTTACGACCAGGTAACGTATTGTCCAGGTTTCATCATCAAAATAAAAGTCTTCCACTTTTCCGATTTCGCCGTCGCTAGCCCCAATATGGAAGCCAACAAAACTTTTTACATTGTATAACATAGTTTTAGATTTAAGCAGTGTATATAAAAACAATTTAATAAATAATAAGGATAGATCCCTCAACGAGCAATGATGCCTTAAATCGCTGCTGTAACCAATATAGCTACCAATACCCAAAAGAAAATACTGATGGTTAAAACAGCAGCTACCGCAGTTTCTTCATCTTTTTTCAGGTCTACGGGTGTTTTATTTGCCATGGCGCTTTTGGCAGTTACTGGTGATGAGGGCGCAGCAGCGGCAATCACCAGGGCGAATGTAATGGCCGCAAGCAGCCCCGGAGCCCAATAATACCCCCATGCTATAGACCCGGACGGGGCCACCCATTCTCCTGCGCCCAAGGCAATAAAAAAAGAAGGAAGAAAAAAATCCATAACCCATTCCAGGGGCCCGTATTTTAAAGATCAAACTAAAGACCGCTGTTAAAGTAACAGCATAAAAAAGCGCGAATGCAATACCGATGAATTCCATAGCGTAAATTTTAAAGGGGATTAAAATTTGATTTCTTTTAAAGCCCTATAACATTTAACCGGCATGTAATGTTTCGTTCTTTTTAATCTTAGCTTAATAAGCCGCTCTACCGCATTGAAGATTTGAAAGCGGTATGAACATTCAACCGTAAAAATTACCGGACTGTTAATTAAACAATTAGCATGGTTTTTACGCTACATTACGTGAAGCTTTTTTGGGTGGTTTTTTAGGAAACCTGAGATATACCCATTGAACTTGATCTGGGTAATACCAGCGAAGGGACAAAAAAGCTCCTGGGGTTTTGGCTTAGGCCAAGCCCCTTTTGATTTTAAGATAAGCAAGAAAATCCCCGTGTTTAATTGTTTTAAGCATGATAGCATATTTTTGTGCCGGCAGCGAGATCCGCTCGACTGTTTGATAGCATTAAGTTTTCCTGAAGATCTACCAGATTATTGTTTATGATAGCATTATCTGTCAACTTCATAAAGCCGTTATCAATGAGCCGCTTTATTTTTAGTATGCAAAGGTAAAACCGATCGCTTTATAACCATCAAAGGTATATAAACGGCTCGTTCCTTACCGCCCTTGACGGTTATGCTTCCAGTCTACCCCCATGCAATAAAATTTAAAGCTTATTATCATGGAAACGACCATCCATCAAGAATTTTTAACAGAAAACCGCTACACTAAAAATATAGGTAGCACCAAAGTAGATGTACATTTCAGGTTTAAACCATTTAATGTGCTTAAGGATAACGGCCTACCTTGTATATCCCATTTACAGGTTAGCTACATCAATCAGGTTACGGGCAAGAAAAATGGCAAGTCACATTTTTTTCATCCTGAATCGCTTTATGGCTATACCTGCTTTAAAACATTTGCCGAGGATGCAATTAAACACTTTATTAAAGAGCAATACATTGTTATTGATACAGAAGCACAGTATTCACTTTTCTAATACATTGATAGCAAAAGTTATTCCTGGAGAAAGTCCAGCTGTGACTTTTTGATAGTAAAATTTCGTGGCCAGTTCCGGCAGCTCTTTCCGTTTTGATAGCATTCCCCTATATATAGAGGGTGTTCCCGATTAAAGAATCATTTGGGAGTAGTCATATTTTAGTTTAGATACAAAGGTCGGCCCTAATCCCGAAGCGTGGGCTGCCCCCTCACCATCACACCAAATAATTTAAAAACAAAATGGGTATCCCTGGGGGAACCCCACCGCATTTTCTTTCCAAATTTTTTGCACTAATTCGGTTTTAGAACCGGAATGCCGCATATAAACTAATTCAGGTTTATGATAAAATTCAATAAAATGGAAGAATTTAGGTTAAACAGCACTTACGAATTTAATCAGTTTGCGGGCGGTTCAGAAAGCATTTACAAATACACTTTTGGGGTACATGTTACAGAAGAGGTAAAATACCTTGCTGATACTTATGAATGTTATTGGTTGCTTGATTTAATTAGTATCCATTCAAGGGATATTCGGGATACCCAGGAGTTTCAGGTTTGGATATTAAAGCGAGTGCGCAACAACAGCTTTAAACTTTCCGTAGAGGATGGAAACAAAAACGTCATTAAAGAAATAGATATTCAGTTTTCCGATTTTAAAGCAAATGAAGTACATCTTTGGTTAGAAAACGAGGTAATTCATTTACCGAATGAACACTAAATACTAAGCCCCTTTTGGGGCTTTTTTTATGGCCGTATTACCTTCGGTCGAAATACTATAATGCAATTTGGTTACTTGTCGTTCCCCGCCCTACCCTATCGACCTTTTGGTAAATAAACAGCAAAAGAAAAAATGCTTATTTTTACATATGCACTTTACACCCTAAAAGTTCTATTATTTAAGATATATTGATATCTTTGTATATTGATATCAAAATTTATGTTCATGGAAAATAACGTACAAACAGATAAAGCAAAAGAATTAAGTTACAGCCTGTCAAGGGTTGATCGAAGCGTTGCCGACAACCTGATGGATATTGATAATAGCTTTGAGGGTGATGCGCAAAACGTTTTGGATTTCATCATTTTCATGAGCAAGAAGCTCAATAACAACCTTTTTGGCTATACGAAGTTCACCATTAAAGAATATAGCGAATTTACGGGTATCAGCGCACCTAACCTTTGCGCTATTCATCCCGATATAGCCAGTGGCCGTGTTAAGGCCCCGGTTTATGAAGGGCATAAATTTGAAAGTGTACTTGACTATACGCTTTACCGAATGCTAAGAACCAATATCCTATTTTCCAAAGTGCATGATTATAGAGAAGATGGCAAGATCATCAAGCTTGAAAACTTCCCTATCCTTAAAGATATTTATCTACAGAGCGGTTCGGTACTGGGAACTAAAAAGGTCTATGAAGTACGCCTTTCAGATGTTATTATCGAAGGATTTGTAAAAAGGTACTATACCCTTGATACTACCAGACTTCCGGCCATCGGCAAAGGCAAGGGGGGGCATTCCAGGAAGAAAATATATATATGGCTGAATAAAATATTTCACATCTATTCGTCCCAACAGGGAAAGGTTGACATTCCTTTATATTCGGTAGATCATTTGGCAGACCTTGCGGGCGTTCGGTATATGAAAGAGCCTGATAAAAAAGGCAATCCAGTTGAAAAAGAGCCAAAACATAAAAAGGAGGCTGTTAGCAATATTTTAAAGTCAATTCATAGAAACATTAACAGCGATAAGAAGCTGCTGCACTTCTCTTTTGAATACAAATTTGTGAGCGGTAGTATTGAAAATAATAAATATGCCGAAGACTATTTGGTTAGATTTGATTTTACCTCGAATATGCATCCCGAGATCGTGCAGAGAATGCAGGTAGATCATAAACTAAAATTAACGCTTATAAAAGACTTAAGGCATTTGTTTGATAGTTTATACCCGCAGGAGCGTTTAAGCAAAATTACGGCCTTTGAGAAAGAAACAGACCCATTTCAGAGATGGTTAAACTCTACAGAAGCTGATTTGCAACGCAAGGTCGAGGTTTTAAAAGCTGTTTACTTCAAGGCCAATGAGTGGAACAAGGCTAAACAGCTTAAAGATAGCGAGGCAATCAGGATGATACATGAGGGCTTTTTAAATATTGAGCCCGTGTTAGAGGCATTATAACATACCGACTGGGCGTTATAATATACCGACCCAGTATTATAGTATTTCGACCTTAGCCCACTTTACCATTATAGTATTTCGACCAACCGTTATAACATTTCGACCTGGAAGGGTAAACCGTTATAGTATTTCGACCAACCGTTATAGCTTTTCGACCCTCAATAGGCTCTATTATAGTATTTCGACCCAACCAAGAAAGTAAATAGGCGTTTGGAGCGTGGAAACGGCATTTTTTTTAATAAGCATTATAGTATTTCGACCATTATTATATCTTAATAGCAAAATCTATATATAAAGGATTTTGCTTCGCAAAGGGTTTTATTTTACTCCCTACGGTCGTCAAGATGGACACAAATTAAGCGTTTTAAGAACAGATTTATATCAAAACACAAAGAACTATC
This sequence comes from Pararcticibacter sp., assembly GCA_031981225.1. Classification (GTDB taxonomy): domain Bacteria; phylum Bacteroidota; class Bacteroidia; order Sphingobacteriales; family Sphingobacteriaceae; genus Arcticibacter. The sequence continues at coordinate 42,930 of DALYUO010000002.1, read as the reverse complement.
TAAAAGTAAAAATATTCCAGCAGATCGCCTAATAAGTAGCTTGTACCCTGCTTACATAAGTGGATTAATAAACAGCAAAAAGAAAAAATACATCTGAATTTCTCTTATCCGCTTACAAATTAGATTTTAAGGCAATAAAGAAAGCTTCTCCTGCCCTACTGGAATACAGATGGTTAAAATTTACCTTTCGATTTTAAAAAAGAATTGAAAAGCTTTATTTCTTCGTCCCTATCACGGTTGCGTTTTGATGAACCCGAAGTGGCAGACCAAATAAATATTATCCATACCAAAAGGGCAAGTGAAATCAAAAAAGTAGGATGCGCAGAACCTAAAGCTCCTATCATCAAAAAGAAGCTAATTATTGTAGCTACTAAAAATTTGCCGAACCCAGTCATACCTATTTGCTTTAAGTAAAAAATTGATGATATAATTATATCAAAGTATCTTTATATAAAGGTACAAAAGATATGCCAGTAAAAAGAAAAAAATACATAGTTGTTTATATAAAGATATCAATATATCAAGATATTTTTATATCTTTGTTATATATCAATCACTAAATTTTAAAGCCATGAGTGTACTAACAGTAAGAGCAACAGAAAGCGACAATCTATTAATTGAAGAACTTAAAAAGAAATATGATATCTCAGTTGCAACTAAAGCATTATTATATGCTGCTCAAAAATGCCTTGCATTGGAAAAAGAGGTTGCTGAACTTAAGCAGGAAAGGCAACAGTTAAAACAAAAAGTTGCTGATTACAGGTCTGCAAGCTTAGATATACTAAGCGGATTGTCTCAAATAACAAAACTAACAAGTTGATATCTTTAAATATTGATATCAATATATCTTAATGATTACCTATGAAACAGAACGAATTACAACACCATCCCCTTTACAAAAAGGCAAAAAGAGACTATTATTTCGAGCGTTGGAAATGGGTAGCCTGGAATGCTTTCATATCCCTCGCCCTATTTTATAAAATTAACCAACAATACGACACAGTAGAAATGATACTTCTCTTCCTAACTGCTATAGTCACCGTTTTTCTTTTAGCGGTAATGCCAAAAACAAAATTTGAAAATTCACGCGAATGCGAAGAAGTTAAAAGAATGATATAAAGATATCATTATCTATTTATATAAATTTAAAGATCATGGACGAGGAAAAATATGTATTTGAAATTGAGCATTTCGGCAGATTGGAAATGAAAGGGGAAAGCGTTTTTAAAGCATTAGAAACCCTCAAAAATGAATTAAGCCCTGATATCCAATTTAAGATATTGAAAGCACACGTCATTAAGAATGACGATTTTTTAATAGACATTTCTGAACTTGTAGCAACCGTTTAAATCATCCTAATTATGAATGAACTTGATAAAAGTATTATACAGATCAGCCACTCTGATATTGTAATAGGCGACTACCTTATTAACCTGGGTGAAGTGCTTGAAAATAACGACCTACAAAAAACTTCAACTTTAGTTATCAAGAGGTTTGGTCAAAAACACGTTTTTAAGTTAGATATAGACGAACCTATATATGTGATCAGGTAAATTATACCTTGATATCTTTATATTTAGATATCTTTGTTAATCAAATGCTATTAAAGTAAAACCGGAGCATCCGCAGATCAGGGCAGGGCCAACCGTTTAATGATAGCATTCTTTCCAACCGGTTTGAAAATCCTCAGCGAATTTTGATAGCAAAACAAATTCCTGCAGCTGCCCAGGAAGAAAGATAATGATAGTGAAAGTTTGTTTTTGGTTGCCTTTTTGCCTGATGAAATTTTAATAGATACCTTTGGTAGTTACTAAAATGTATTTTATGAAAAAATCGTTAATAGCTTTATTGTCAGCAATCATTTTTTTGGTTTCTTGCAACAATAGTGAAAATGCAGCAGAGGATACCATTACGGATACGGTTTCTACCATTGATACAGTAGAAAAAGTGGATACAGTTAAAAAGGATACAATAAAAACAAAGAAATCTGATAGAAAATCCGACGAGGAAAGGGATATGAAGATAATGGATGATATCCTTAAAAGGAAAAAATCAGTGAAGTAATACTTAAAACTAATATTAGCACTCATGGACTTAGCCAAATTAATAGATAGATATAATGCATTGGGCATAGCCGAAGTTGTAGACCATGAGAAATTCAATTTAATTTCCATCGTTCACCATTCCACTAAAATTGAAGGCTCAACCTTAACAGAACTTGAAACAAGGGTTTTATTGGAAGACGGCTTGACACCCAATAATAAAGCTTTACACGATACCTTAATGGCTACCGATCATTACGCTGCTTTATTATTTACCTTAAAGGAGGCAAAAGAGAAAAGGCCAGTATCATTAGAACTTTTAAAAGAAATAAATTCCCTGGTTATATGTAACACTGGACAGGTATATAATACCATGTTGGGTACAGTCGATGCAACAAAAGGAGAATTAAGATTAGGCAATGTTCAGGCAGGAAGTACTTACTTTCCTAATTACAATAAAGTTATTCCCCTGCTAAATGATATGATTGGTAAAATGAGGGAGTTAATGAAAAAGCCTCTAAAGTTATCAGAGCAGATCAATCTTTCTTTTGATGCGCACTATAACCTTGTCAATATACATCCCTGGTACGATGGTAACGGAAGAACTTCAAGGTTACTGATGAACTATGTACAATCTTTCTATGGTTTACCACTTGCAATCGTTCATAACGAATCCAAACCCAAATACATTACTGCTCTAAATGAATCGCTCGAGAAGAACGATATCAAATTCTTTAGAGATTTTATGAGCAAGGAATATGGTAAACTTCTGCAAGCCGAGATCAGTAGGTTTGAAGAAATTGACAAACCTAAAAGGGGTAAAGGATTTACCCTTATGTTTTGATTGATATAAATATATCAAAACCCTTTTAAACAACTAAAAGAAAAATCTTCAAAAAACCGCAATTTGATATCAAGATATAAAGATATTTTTGTATCTTTATATAAATGATATTTAATATGGTACAGATAGCAGTTGAACCCCTACAATTACCCCGCCTCACAGGGCAAGACTTGATAGAGGAATTTATCTTAAAACTCAACAAGTATTCCTGGGCAGACTTATTTAGCCTTTTAGACCACGATATAACACCTATAGTAAAGGTGATCGTTCGTGCTGCAATCCATTCCAAAGAAAGAGAAAAGCCGTTTACATTGACCTTAGAGCGTGCAGAAAGCCGTGTTAATCAAATTCAAAACACTAAGCGTAAAAACTTTGTTCGCAGAACATTTAAAAAGTGGGGATTATTCTGTATGCAGGAAATTGCCAAACAGTACCCCGATTATCTCGAGGAAATGTTGCCTGTAAATCTACTAATAAAAAGGAAAAAAGTAAAAGTAAAGAAAAGCAAGAGCAGAGACTATTTTAGAGCAAGGCAATTGGCTAAATATGACATTGCCTATCATACTACCGATAAAAGCAGTAGAGAATTTAACAGGGTATGTGAACGTATAGCCTCATTGACCTATGCCGATCTAAAGCGAACACCAATAATATTAACAGTTAAGCTTAAAGGCGAAACCTATGCTTATTCATTCAACTGGACTACAGCAGAAAGAATTATTAAGGAATTTCATGTGCTTGCAAATAAGCCAGGCATAACACATGCAGAATTACAGAAGCATAGAGAAACAGCCTTAAATACACTGTTAAATTTTAACTTTATACTTTAAACTTTTGAAATGCGTGATATGGGAACGATTAAAGTAAAACATCCTTTGGAAACCTGCAATCAGCAGCAAAATGATTTTCTGATTTCCTGCCCGAATGAGCAAAGGAGATATCATGAGTTGATGTTTAATTATGGTAATGCTGTTTACCTCTATCATACTAAGGCCGAGGGCTATTTGCCAACCGAAGATGATTTTAAGGAGTGGTTAGATGGGTTGCCCGAAAAAATAAGTAATGACATGAAAAATAAAGGTTTTGAATATTGTAAGACCGCTTTACCATTCACCAGGTATGTTAATGAAAAAAATGATTTAGGCTTAGAGGAATTTGTAATAAAGCAAATGGGAGAGGACTTATACAAAGAATATAAGGGTATAGTAAACACTTAAAAAATATAGCTATGAAAACAACAAAATATTACTGTCGGGATATATTCAGCTTGTCCAATCAGGAAATAGTTAAACTGGTTGATTTTATTTACAACGATATTAACTTGGATAGAATGGCCGAATACCTACTTGAAGAACAGGCGTTGGTAACCCGCTCATACAATTATCGTAAAATTGAGGTTTGTTCTTCCTACTATGACTGGGCTTATATAGTGAAGGTAACATATTCTTTTAAAGGTCTTAGCCGAGAAGTAACAACTGGTTTTCTTTTGGCTATGGAAGGTGGGCCAAGCGACGAAAATTTGTACGACAGAGATTGCTATATCCAATCCGTTGCAGGTTTTTATAAACCATTGGAAGGTTTGATTTGGGAAAAAGGTGTAGCAGATGATTTTGGTATTGGGGTTGATTTTTCAGTATGTCAGAATTACATTAAAAAGCTTCACGACTTTTTGAACGACACAATCAAACTTTGGAGTGATCAGCTTACTTCGGACAAGTACGAATGGAATCCACAGCTTAAGAGCATGTTTGGAGATAATGCAGTAAGAAACTTTATTGTAGAGGAAACACAAGTAGCCGAAAACTTAGAAAATTAAGCGTAAGACTTTAAATAATAATTATATATGCTAACCATAGGCTTTATAAAACAGACGACCCCAGGGCACTTATTAATCCGGTAATGTGAGAACGGAACCGAACTTATAAATGGCTAATCAGCTTTTTTAATGATGAAAACTTTATCCTGGATAAGCCCATCACGCAGGAAAGCGTTAACGAATCCCTGTTAGGCAATGCCCCGGTTTTAGTTCCTATAAATGGTTACAAAGTAGCTATTATATTTGGCGAAGACGGAGTAATACAAGATAATACAGATAGGTTTGTTCATACCAATCTTTTTAAGTATTCCGATTATATGGCTAATTAAATCATTACCAATGAATATTATGAATTTTAAAAGCAGGTTGGACAGCGGGAAATTATAGACCTGCATAATGGTGGAAATTTGGGCCAGATTGCAAGATCAAGATTGAGCAATGGTTACATTTTTATCTAATGCCAGGGCATTGTTTGGTTTTAAAAACATTTATAATTTTTGAAAAATGGGCTAACAAAAAGATCGAGCAGTATTCTTTGATCGAAATAATAGGCAAAAAAAGAAACAGGCTTTATAACATTTCGACCTGTGGTTTTGTAAGTGTGACTGACGGGGTCTCAGACGTTTCAGTCTGGTATCCGAGAACCTGTTCAGCATTTACCATCACGAAAGTTAGGCTCAGCAAAAAATTTAGAGAAAAGATTGAAACATGGGGAGGTTGCAGGGGATAGAAAGGATGGGCTCAGTATTATCCTCGCCCAATCCAAAACATCCATATCTAACTTTTCTTGGTATCGTGATGTTCGTCTTCATCATGATGCTCTGTTTCAGTATGATGTTCTTTTTCCTTGTGATGTTCCATTTCATCGGCATGTTCAGGCCCTTCATGATGCTCTTTATGAGGATGATGTTCCTCATGTTCGTGGTGTTCAGGGTGTTTGTGTGTCTCTTTTTTTGAATTTTCAGTGTTCATAACTTAAAAATTAATGGTTAAAAATTGATTGATTATTCCGCGAATTTTTCGCAGTATTTTAGGCAATTACAACGCCTTTAGTAACAACTGTTATCAGCTGATCCAAAAGAATGCTTGAAAGAAAAAATGAAGCTTCCTATATAAGAAAGGTCTGTTTTTTGAGGTGTATAGGTATAATATTGCCAAGTGGTGTGACCGTCACAGAAGTTTTATAGGCACACAGGTCTTTAATGAATATCTTATTGCAATAGAATTGCGAGCAACCGGGTGCAAGGAAGATCTTAAATTGGTATGGCGCAACCAGTAAATTTTTACTTACCGCTGGATCACCAATTCCCAATAAATAACATTCGTTACAAAGATCCGATTTTTGAAATGTGCCAGCCGAAGCTGTGAAAAACGTCGACTGCTCTGCTTTAGTATCAATATTTACAAGGCTGTAACTTTTTGCTACGCAGTCAACTCCCTGTATAACAAGAGAATAAAATATAGCAAGAATAACAGTTGTGATATTTTTCATTGCAAAACTGATGGTTAGTTTATTAAAAGACAATTTTATAATTATTTTGTTTTAAAATATTTACTTATCTCTTGCCTTAATGGAACTATAGGATACCTAAGATGATCGCTGGAAATTATCAACCCCTCAGATTTTACACCTCTATTCACAGATATTTTCTGACGTCGATTTGATTATTTGCAATAGTTTTATATATTTGGGCAAAACTATTTATAGTGAAAATTTTCAGTTTGTTTATTTGTACAATAATAGTAGCATTGAGCTGTGCTCCATGTGCCGATGTTGTTGCGTCTTATAAATCAACGACAAGTACCACTATCTCAAGTAATTCCTCAAAAGATAACCATAAGGATTTTCCAGCAGATGCATGTTCCCCCTTTTGCGCCTGTGCATGTAGCAGTATTTCAACGGTTTTTCACACTACAAATTACTCTCTAAATATCGTCAAGTTTACTGAGATAGCATATCCAAGTGCCGTTCCTGCTAAGGTCATAGCGACATCCCTGGATGTTTGGCAGCCACCTAAATTAAGTTAGTTAAAATCATCATTGCATTAGACATTTCTGATGAAATGTATCCTGCGTGTACGTTATCATTTTTTTATCTAACAAAATTTAATTTCGATGCTGAAAAAGATCATTCAGTTTTCTATACACAATAAGCTTGTGATAGGATTGTTTACCCTTGCGTTAATAGCCTGGGGCATATATTCCCTTAAGCAACTTCCTATAGATGCGGTACCTGATATTACAAATAACCAGGTGCAAGTTATTACCCTTAGTCCTTCACTGGCCAGCCAGGAAGTAGAACGTTTAATTTCTTATCCAGTTGAACAAACTATGGCTACTATTCCTGAGATAGAGCAGGTCCGTTCGATTTCCAGGTTTGGTTTATCGGTCGTTACCATAGTTTTCCATGATGACGTTGATATTTATTGGGCCCGTCAGCAGGTCAATGAGAAACTATCAGAGGCAAAAAACAATATTCCGGGAGGTTTAGGCAACCCGGAGATATCACCAATTTCTACCGGTTTGGGCGAAATTTACCAGTACGTGGTTCATGCCAAGCCCGGGTTTGAAAAAAAATACACTGCCCGCGAACTGCGTAGCATCCAGGACTGGGTTGTCCGCAGGCAACTGTTAGGGACACCCGGCATTGCCGAAGTAAACAGTTTCGGAGGGCTTTTGAAGCAGTACGAAATTGCTTTAGACCCCGATAAATTAAGAAGCTTTAATTTAAGTATCAACGACGTTTTTAATTCCCTGGAGCAAAATAATCAGAACACCGGTGGAGCCTACATTGACAAAAAACCGACTGCCTATTTTATTAGAAGTGAAGGATTTGTTGGCAGTATAGATGACATTAATAAAATTGTTGTTAAGAATAATGAGAGCGGTCTACCTGTTCTGGTCAGAGATATCGCGAACGTCCAAATTGGAAGCTCAATTCGTTATGGTGCATTGACCCGTGCCACTCCTGAAGCTCAGGGGGAAGCTGTTGGTGGTATTGTTATGATGCTGAAAGGGGCTAATGCAAATAATGTTGTAAAACAAGTAAAAATAAAGATTGACAGGATCAGTAAAACTTTGCCAGAAGGCGTTGTGATAGAGCCGTTCCTTGACAGGAGCGCGTTAGTAGACCGGGCAATCGGCACTGTTGCCAAAAACCTGATTGAAGGAGCATTGATTGTAATTTTTGTGTTGGTGCTGTTTCTTGGTAATTTCCGCGCAGGACTTGTGGTTGCTTCAGTGATTCCGCTGGCGATGTTGTTCGCCATTGCGATGATGAACCTTTTTGGGGTGTCGGGAAACCTGATGAGCCTTGGAGCGATAGATTTTGGACTGATTGTGGATGGTGCCGTAATTATTGTAGAGGCCACCATGCACCATCTGGGAATGCGTAAAGGTGGCAGGATGACTCAGGATGAAATGGATGCGGAGGTATTTGAGTCTGCTGTGAAAATCAGGTCTGCCGCGGCTTTTGGAGAGATCATTATCCTGATCGTTTACTTGCCAATACTCGCCCTTGTAGGCATTGAAGGCAAGATGTTTGGCCCAATGGCACAGACCGTTTCCTTTGCCATCCTCGGTGCTTTTTTACTTTCTATGACCTACGTGCCTATGGTTTCAGCTTTGTTTTTGAGCAAAAACCCAACGCATAAGCGTAATTTCTCTGATCGTATGATGGACTTCTTTCATAAGTACTACTATCCGATGATCAAAGGAGCTCTGAATTGGAGGAAAGCCGTAACCTTCACCTCTGTCGCTTTATTAGCAGTGAGCTTGTTTGTCTTCAGCCGTATGGGTGGAGAGTTCATTCCCAACCTTGAAGAAGGAGATTTTGCAGTGGAGACCAGGTTACTAACCGGAAGTTCGCTTTCCCAGACAATTGACAAGGTAAATCAGGCGTCGGCTATTCTGGTGAAGAAATTCCCAGAGGTTAAGGAAGTAGTTGGTAAGATCGGGGCAGCAGAAATCCCAACAGATCCAATGCCAATGGAAGCCTGCGATTTGACCATCATCTTAAAGGACAAAAAAGATTGGACCAGCGCTGAGACACGTGAAGAGCTTACCGAAAAGATGAGTAATGCGCTGAAGGAAGTCGCCGGTGTAAGTTTTGGTTTTTCTCAGCCCATTCAGTTACGTTCCAACGAGCTGATCTCGGGCGTTAGACAGGATATAGGGATTAAAATATTCGGAGATGACCTAACTACCCTCACTGACTTTTCCAAGAAAATAGGTGGTATCGTCTCTTCTGTTGAGGGTGCCAAAGACTTATACCTAGAACAAGCTGAAGGCCTTCCTCAAATCGTAGTTAAAATAAACAGAGATCGAATTGCACAATACGGATTAAGCGTAGAGACTGTGAACCAGGCTTTAAATGCAGCATTTGCCGGGCAATCAGCGGGACTTGTCTATGAAGGAGAACAGCGTTACGACATGGTAGTTCGCCTGTCTCAGGAAAACCGTCAGGGTATTGATGACGTTAAGAATGTATTTGTTACTGCGCCAAATGGCAATCAGGTACCACTGGAGCAGCTTGCTGATGTAGAGTTTAAGATCGGCCCCAACCAGATCCAGCGCGAAGATACCAAGCGACGCATTATTGTTGGCCTGAATGTACGCGGAAGGGATATTGCCAGTGTGGTGGAAGAAATCCAAGGCAAAATAGAACAGCAGATCAAGTTGCCTGCTGGTTATTACATCACCTATGGCGGTCAGTTCGAGAACCTAAGGGAAGCAACAAAAAGACTTTCTGTGGCAGTACCGGTAGCGCTGCTACTCATCTTGTTATTGTTATATTTCTCTTTTGGCTCGGTTAAACAATCGCTGCTGATTTTCTCTGCTATTCCAATGGCAGCAATCGGTGGTATTTTTGCCTTGCTGCTGCGTGGCATGCCTTTCAGTATTTCTGCGGGTGTAGGATTTATTGCACTTTTCGGTGTTGCTGTACTTAATGGAATCGTACTGATCACCGAGTTTAACAGGCTCAAGAAATTGGGTAGGTACACTTTGAATGAAATTGTATTGAAAGGAACTGAACTGAGGCTAAGGCCTGTTCTGATGACTGCGACAGTAGCGTCTCTCGGTTTTTTACCTATGGCGATTTCTACGGCCGCGGGTGCAGAAGTTCAGAAGCCGCTTGCAACCGTTGTAATCGGCGGTCTGCTTACCTCAACTATTTTAACCTTAATCGTACTACCCGTGCTTTATACTTATTTTGAAAAGTGGAAAGGCAAAACCAAGTCTGTTCCAGCCGTTGCTATCGCAATAATCATATCTGGTCTGTTGTTTTTCAGTCCTGCAGCCAAAGCGCAGGCACCCGGGATTCCCATCACCATGAGCCAGGCGATCGAGACCGCAGTTATGAATAACCAGGCGATAAAAACATCTGGTTTACAAATTGGCCAGCAACAAGCCCTGAGAGGAAGTTCAACGGATTTGGGTAAAACAAATGTCGACGTTCAGTATGGCCAGTTCAATAGCATCAGGAGAGACAATAATTTCAGTATTTCCCAGAGCATCCCTAACCCGGGATTGTTCAGAAACCAGCGGGGTCTTTATGATGCAAGGATTAAAAGTGCAGAGATCAATTTGTCTGTTACCCAAAAGGAACTGAGTTACCAGGTTAAAAGCACTTATACTCAGCTCGCTTATTACGTGGCATTGCAGGAATTGTATAAAAGCCAGGATTCGGTATATAGCAACTTTGTAAAAGCAGCCAGCTTAAGATATCAGGCTGGTGAAACCAATCTATTGGAAAGCACGACAGCAGAAACCCAATACAATGAGGTGTTGAACCAGATGAGCAAGAACAAGTCTGATATTCTCGCGTATACAGCAGAATTACAGCGGTTGATCAACACCCGGCAGGCGATTGAAGTTTCTAAAGATCAGTTTGGACAGGAGGAGTTTAACATACCTACCCTTGATAGTGCCGTTTCCGCAAACCCGCTGCTTGCTTTACAGCGGCAGCAGATTGTGATTGCAGACAAAGCGCTTGCCTTAGAAAAGGCCCGTTCAGGACCTGATTTTACAGTTGGTTACTTTAACCAATCCATTATAGGTACACAAAATGTAAACGGCAGCGACCAATTTTTCAGCGGAAGCAAAAGATTCCAGGGCGTACAGGCAGGCATTGCCCTTCCAATCTTCTTCAAGCCATTTTCCTCACGGATAAAGGCGGCAAAGATAGAGAAGCAAGTTGCCGAAAGCCAGTTTGGCTTATTTGAAACCAATCTTCAGGGTAAGTACAAACAAGCTTATCAGGATCTTCAGAAAAATGCAAGAAGCATTGAATACTATAAAAAAAGTGCCCTGCCCAATGTAAATCTGATCCTAAAGCAATCGCAGATCGCTTTTCAGAACGGGGAAATTGGCTATGTTGAATATCTGCAGGCTTTACGTACTTATTCGGAAATCCGCTTTAATTACCTGCAGGCCGTCAACGAGTACAACCAATCAGTTTATACACTTCAATACCTAATGGGATTATAATTAACAGAGAAATGAAAAAGACAATTCAAAATATAGTTAAAACCACCACAATAGTATTAATGGCCATTTTTATAACGGCCTGCGGTGGAGATAAAAAAGAAGCAGAAACAGCAAAAGCTGCCCCAGCAGAAGAAGCCCATGAGGAAAGTGAAAATTCGGTAGAAATCACTGCTTCACAATACAAAGCGATTGGTGTCACTTTAGGCTCACCGGAAATGAAATCCTTGAGCGGCCTATTGAAAGTTAACGGCTTTATAGATGTTCCGCCCCAGAATTTAGTAAGTGTGACCACTCAAATGGGAGGCATTGTAAAATCTACGCCCCTGTTGCCAGGTAGTAATGTAAACAAAGGTCAAGTGGTCGCAGTGCTGCAAAACCAGGAATATGTACAACTCCAGCAAGATTACCTGGAAAGTAAAAGCCAGCTAGAACTGGCAGATTCTGAATACAAACGTCAGCAGACATTGGCCAGTCAGAACGTTAATTCACAAAAAACTCTTCAACAGGCGAAATCCCAGTATCAGATCATCCACGCCAGGGAAAATGCATTGAAACAGCGTCTACGTCTGATCAATATCAGTGCAGGTAGCTTAACTGCTACAAACATCAGGAGCGAGATCAATATCTATGCACCCATCAGTGGCTATGTGACCAAGGTGAATGTGAACAACGGCAAATTCGTTAACCCGAATGATATCATGTTTGAAATTGTTGACAATTCCAACCTGCACGTTGAGTTAAAGGTATTTGAAAAAGATGTAGATAAGGTAAAACCTGGTCAGGGGGTAAGATTCGTACTGGCCAACGACCCCGATACCGTTCAGCAGCGCGCAGTTGTCCAGTTGGTGGGTAAAGAAATTTCATCAGACAAAACCATAACAGTACATGCGATCGCTAAGGGAAGCAAAAGCTTTATTCCAGGCACTTACCTAAAAGCCTATATAGAAGCAGGCACTACCCAGGCAATGGCTCTACCATTAGGCGCAGTGGTAGATTTTCAGAACAAGAAATACATATTTATCGCCAAGGCAGCCGGAAAAGAGGATGGACACAAAGACGGTGCAACAGAAGAAGCCGGACATGCCCACGATGCAAAGGAATCAGAAAATGAAAAGGAAGCTGAAGGTGAGTCCTTTCATTTTGAGATCATGGAAGTAATTACAGGCACCAGCGATGGCGGGTACATCCAGGTGGAATTGCCCAAAGGAATGGACCTGAAAGGTAAAGTGGTACTAACGGGAGCTTATGATTTGCTATCAAAACTTAAAAATAGCGAAGAACATGAAGGGCATTAAAGAAAGCCATATAGTTTAAATAAGCAGGATGGAATTGTGTTCGTGGCATAAGCGGACATAATTCCTTTGTATCATAATCAAAATAATGGCTGATGACTTTCAACCCATTTAAAAGCCGGTATGCGGTTCTGTACGCATTTGCTTTATTTTTTATAATTGCATCGCTGTTAATGCGGATCGTATTTACTATCCTTTCTTTCCAGGAGACTGATCTTATATTTTCAAGTGGTATCACAATACTGTTAAAGGGATCTGTTTTCGATTTTGGGGTAGTATTGTACTTCAGCTTTCTATACTCATTGTACCTGCTACTTGTACCCCAGAAATTTGTGAAATCATCTATTAATATAACAGTTAATTATGTGATTGTTTTCCTGATGATACTGGTATCGGTATTTTCGTTTTTCGCAGAATTTACTTTTTGGGGAGAGTTTGAAAGCCGTTTCAATTTCATAGCGGTCGATTATCTGGTCTACACATATGAAGTGATCAACAACATCAACGAGTCTTATCCTTTGCCTTACCTGATTGCAGGTGTTGTTACTATAACGATTATCATTTTGCTGGTCATCAAAAGTAGCGGGGCCTTTAGAAATAGCTTCGGATCTAACACGCGGTTTAAATCCAGGTTAACCTATTCGCTAAGCATATGGTTGCTAATTGCGATTTATGCTATGGCAATCGACAACAGCTGGGCAGAAAAAAGTGAAAACAGGTACCAAAATGAACTATCCAAAGCGGGCGTTTATTCCTTTTTTTCGGCTTTCAAGAACAATGAGCTCAATTACCAGCAGTTCTATTCCCTTTTACCCGATGACCGGGCTTTTGAAATTACCCGGCGACTATTAAAAACACCAGGCTCCGCTTATACAGGACCCTCGCGGTCCATACGGAAAAATGTTTCGGCAATGGAAGGCCAGCAGAGAACGCCTAATGTGGTAATGATCGTTTTGGAAAGCTTTAGTGCAGATTTTATGAAAGAATTCGGCAATGAGCAGCGAATAACGCCTGTTTTGGATTCGCTGGCAAAACAGAGCCTGTTTTTTACGAACATGTATGCGACCGGTACAAGAACTGTACGCGGCATGGAAGCATTGTCACTTGCTGTACCTCCAACTCCGGGAAACAGTATCGTACGTCGGAGAAACAATAAGCAGCTCAGCACCATTGGTAGCATTTTCGAAAGTAAAGGATATCGTTCGACGTTCTTTTACGGGGGCGATGGTTACTTTGATAACATGAACCAGTATTTTGGAAATAACGGATTCGATCTTGTGGACAGGGGCAGAAAATTGGCCATTGGAGACGATTACCAAACTGATAGACGTAGGATACCGGATAGCGAGGTAAACTTCGAAAATGCTTGGGGCATATGCGATGAGGATATATACAGCGCTGTGCTAAAGGATGCCGATGCCAAATTCTCTGCAAAGCAACCCTTTTACAACTTTATAATGACCACATCCAACCACCGTCCCTTTACCTATCCCAATGGTAAAATTGATATACCATCAGGCTTGAACCGGGATGGTGCCGTAAAGTATACAGACTATGCTATCGGTCAATTTTTGAAAAAGGCAAGGACAAAACCGTGGTTTTCTAATACCATATTTATCATAGTATCGGACCACTGTGCCAGTAGTGCCGGGAAAAATGAAATTGATGTAGCTAAATATCATATTCCTGCGATGATCTATAATCTTCCTGGTGCTGCCCCTTTCCGTGTGGAAAAGGTCTGCTCACAGATTGACCTCTATCCCACTTTATTTTCAGTATTGAACTGGTCCTACAGGAACAATAATTATGGGATTAACGTTTTGGATAGTGCCTATAAGCCCCGTGCACTGATTGCAACCTACCAGAAGCTCGGTTATATGAGAAATGACAGCCTGGTCATTTTAAGTCCGCGCAGAAAGGTCGAATCTTTTCTTTACAACAGGTCAGGCAATGAGCAACGGCCTGAGAAGGTGTCCGATCAGCTCATCAACGAAGCGATAGCTTCTTATCAGACAGCTTATTATCTATATAGCAAGGGTGGGCTAAAAAAATAGATAACAGTTTCATTTTATAATACACTTAATCCAATAACCATGAAAACAAAAAAAAATGAACTCCATGTTAAATCAGTAAAGGATGAAAAAAAACTCTCCCATAATAAGCAAGATGATGCTGCGATAGGCAAAAAAGATGCGCACCAAGAGGATGAAAGTCATGAACACGGTGGTATATTCGGAAAAAATACGGAACTTATATTTTCATTGATCTGCGGGGCTGCCCTCGGTGCTGGCTTTGGGTTGTCCCATTTCAAGGTAGCGCCTGAATGGGTAAGCCTGACACTTTACATCATCGCTTATTTCTTTGGCGGTTTCTTTACTGCTAAAGAGGCTGTTCAAACTATACTCAAAGGCGGGTTTGAAATTGATTTCCTGATGCTGGTAGCGGCCATCGGTGCTGCAATATTAGGGTCCTGGATGGAAGGCGCGTTGCTGCTGTTCCTGTTCAGCCTGGGCCATGCCCTAGAACATTATGCCATGAGCAAAGCACGAAAATCCATTGAGGCATTGACCAGCCTGGCACCACCGACCGCACTGGTAATCAGGGACGGCAGCCAACAGGAAATCCGTATTGAGGAACTAGTACTGGGAGACGTCATTGTTATTAAACCTAATAGCAAAATACCAGCAGATGGTGTGGTGATCAAGGGAGAGGGTAGCGTTAACCAGGCGCCGATCACCGGGGAAAGTGTTCCGGTAGATAAATCGCCTGTACCAGATCTACAGAAGGATTACAGTCAAGAAAAAAATATCAAACCCGAATACCGTGTATTTGCAGGTACCATTAACGGGGCCGCTGCCCTGGAGGTCAAGGTAATCAAGGAAGCCAAAGATTCAACTATTTCCCGCCTGGTAAAAATGGTCAATGAGGCGGAAAAACAAAAATCCCCAACACAGCTTTTTACAGACAAATTCGAGCGGTATTTTGTGCCCTTCGTATTGATTTTGGTGACAGTACTGTGTTTTGCTTTTTTGGTAATTGATGAGCCATTCAGCAAGAGCTTTTATAGGGCCATGGCTGTATTAGTTGCTGCCAGCCCGTGCGCACTCGCCATTTCTACACCAAGTGCAGTATTGAGCGGTGTAGCCAGAGCGGCTCGTGGGGGTGTGCTGATCAAAGGAGGAAGACCCTTGGAAGACTTGGGTTCGTTAAATGCAATTGCTTTTGATAAGACTGGTACCCTTACAGAAGGTAAACCTCAACTGACCAACGTGATCCCGCTAAATGGAACCTCTGAGGAAGCTTTGCTGCTGGTTGCAATAGCCGTAGAAAAACTGAGCGACCATCCACTTGCGGAAGCGATTGTTAACGGAGGCCTGGAAAAACTCAAAAAACAATCTTTGCCGGAGGCCAGTAAGGTAAAAGGCATTACCGGAAGGGGCGTGCAAGCAGAGGTCGACGGCAAAAAAATCCTGATCGGGAATAAGGCATTGTTTGAAAAAGACAAGGTGTCTGCTGAAATCATCAAACAGGTAGAAGATCTTGAAAAAGGAGGTCATACTTCCATGCTGGTCAAGCAAGATAAAGATTTCATCGGCATACTCTCCTTAATGGACGTACCGCGTAAAGAAGCAAAAAATGTACTCAATGAGCTGTCTGCATTGGGTATAAAGAAGATGATCATGCTCACCGGCGACAACCAACAAGTTGCCGAAGCGGTCGCCAAGCAGATTGGCATTACTGATGCCATGGGCAACCTGATGCCTGAGGATAAGGTCAAAGCTGTCCAAAAACTGGATAAATCAGAAAAAATGGTAGCTATGGTTGGAGATGGTGTAAATGATGCGCCTGCAATGGCAAAGAGTACTGTAGGTATTGCCATGGGTGCTGCAGGATCTGACGTTGCATTGGAGACGGCTGACATTGCACTTATGGGGGATAAGTTGGAAAGTTTACCCTTTGCTATTGGACTGAGCCGTAAGGCAAAGAGCATCATCAAGCAAAACTTATGGATAAGCCTTGGCGTAGTGGCGGTTCTGATTCCGCTTACCATCCTGGGGGTAACTTCAATTGGACCTGCGGTAATGGCCCATGAAGGATCAACACTGGTTGTTGTAGGTAATGCGCTTCGGCTGCTTGCCTATAAAAACAAAAATAAAACCAATAGTCCCAAACAAAATAAAACTGTTAAAGACTGATGATATTCCCCGGGCCTTGTGGCTGGCCACCGTTTTCGGTGCGGTTAACGGTGGCCAACAGGGAGTCAACTGGTTAAGACTAAGAAATATTATTATGGCAAAAGCAAGCCGTTTAAAAAGAATAGCCGATTACATCAATCAAATCGATGCGCACCATAAGTTGTATGTGTCGGTAGGAATAGCAGCAGTTTTTTTTGTGGCAACAACAGGAAAATTTACCGACCCTATTCACTACATGCTGGTGTGGCTGGTATATGTGTTCAGTACGCTGGTACTAAGCTGGATCACCATTTTAAGTTCTCATCCCGCGGAAGTAAAGCATGAGGCTCATGCACAGGATTCCAGTCGTACAGTTATTTTTTTCTTTGTTATCATAACTACTTTCGTCAGCCTTTTTGCGGTTCTATTGCTACTGAAAAAAACTTCTGGAAGACCAGATGAGGGATTTTCAATGGTTTTAGTCCCGCTTGCCTGTGTGGCAGGCTCGTGGTGGTTACTGCATACCATTTTTACGCTGCGCTATGCCCATTTGTATTACTGCAATATGGAACATAATGATGATGATGGAAAGAACATAAAGCCTGAAGGTCTGGAATTCCCAAACGAAGATGAACCTGACTATTTAGACTTTACCTACTTTTCTTTTGTGATCGGCATGACCTTCCAAGTTTCCGATGTACAGATTACCTCCAAAAGGATAAGGAGGCTGGCCTGGATGCACGGGGTCTTGGCCTTCGCATTTAATACCATCATCGTAGCCCTTAGCATCAATATTATTGCCGGGCTTATCTCGAAATAATCGGTTTCATAGATATATATTATGAAAAAGAAAAGAAATAAAAAATATAGGCCTAAATCATTTAATGATTCACCTAAAGAAGTCTTGCCACCAACACCTTTTTTAAAAAAGGCAATTAAGGTTGTTCTAATTGTGATCGCATCCATCCTGTTGATTGCTTTCATAATACTCAGGATACGTCATTTTTTAGTTAAACATTGGTAATGCATTAAATAGTATGGGTAGTAATATAATTTTATTGAGCAAACAGATACCTGCTTATGTCTCTGCTATCTTCAAAGAGCACATCAAGCCGGCATTTGTCTACCATAATCTGGAGCATACCAGTCGGGTGGTAGAAAGGGCCGTGGAAATTGCAGCCTACTACCACCTTTCCGAAACTGATCGTTCCATTCTTCTTGCAGCTGCCTGGTTCCATGACATGGGACAGCTTTTTACAACTCCGGAAAACCATGAACGACAAAGTGTTATCATGATGGAAGATTTTCTGGTTGGACATGATGTCGAGCAGTCTATTATCGAAAACATTAGTGGCTGCATAAGGGCTACCAAAATCCCTCACCAACCAAATACCCTTCTACAGGAGATTCTATGTGATGCAGATACTTATAACCTGGGCACTGAAGAATTTTTGATCACAGATGAACAGTTGAAAGAAGAGTGGCGACTACTAGGCATAGGGGTCAGTGCGGAATGGAACAAAATTACCCTTGAATTTCTCAAACGCCATTGCTTTTTTACTACTTATTGCAAAAGCAAACTACAAAAGGGCAAACAGGTCAATATAGATATATTATCAAAGCGCATCGAAAGCGAAAATAATCACAAAACATTATGAAATGGACACTGGAAAACTTTCCATTGGAAATGGGTGAGCTTGAACCCCATGTAAAGGAAAAAGCGATTGAGATCGCTAACGAATTAAAAAAAGAAGGGCAGATCAAAGAGCTGTCCATTGTAGACGAGGCCATCAAGAGGGCACAAGAATGGTTTTTAAATATGGAGGGTTAATAGATGGATGTTGAAAAAGAATTTACAATCGTTTTAAAATTATTTGTTGCCCTTGTTCTAGGTGCTTTTATTGGCCTTGACCGGGAAAAGCATGGAAGCAGCGCTGGAATTAGGACCTATGCAGCGGTTTGTTTGGGCGCTACGCTATTTACTGCTATCGGTGAACATCTTCAGGATATTGCCGCCGCTTCCCGAATTATCGCCAATATCCTGGTAGGCATCGGTTTTTTGGGTGCGGGCATTATCTACAAAAATGATAGAGCGAACAGTTCCCAGGGATTGACAACGGCCGCAACCATATGGTGTACCGCAGGTATCGGTGTAGCCGTTGGCTTGGACATGCTAATCATCGCGGCTGCTGCTGCTGCTGCCATCTATTTCCTGCTTAGCCTCCATCATCACAAATGGTACCTAAGATGGAAGACCAAAATGCAGAAAGCGCATAAAATTGAAAACACCGACGAATGATAACACTAAGGCATTATTGTCTATGCTTTATGACAACACTTACCGCTTTCCCTTTTTACCATTTGAAATTACATAAATGAAAAGCCTCCTTCGACATTTCTTATACCTACTGCCAATATTGTTTACGACGAGCACCTTTGCCCGGCAGGGCGTAAACACTAAACCTGTACACCCTGATACTTCATTCATAAAAGCTAAAGTGTCTCTTCGGGAGTTAGATAACCCTTTTCCACTAAGAGCTCTCATCATTTCCGGGGCAGCTCTGACTTATGGCTTTGTAAAATTGAATAACAATGCCCTCACC
>DALYUO010000002.1:6742-23659 GCA_031981225.1 Pararcticibacter sp. | reverse complement strand
AGGAAGCCAGACATGAATTCTACAGTGAACATCCCCACCGCCAGTTTATAGTAGATGATTATCTGCAATTCGCCCCAGGAGCAGCAGTCTTTGCTTTGAATGGGTTTTCTGTTAAAGGAAAAAATAGCATGATTGACCAGACCGGCATTTATTTGCTATCCAATATCTTTCTAAATGCTACGACCCAAAGTCTTAAGCGGATCACGGCTGTGACAAGGCCTGACGGTACGCCAAATGCTTTTCCCTCCGGCCATGCTGCCGAAGCATTTGCTTCAGCAGAGTTTCTTCGCCAGGAATATGGGAACCAATCGGCCTGGTATACGGTTTCAGGTTACACGGCTGCTACTGCTGTTGCTGTTTTGAGAATGTATAATAACCGACACTGGCTTAGCGATGTCATAGCCGGCGCTGGTCTTGGCGTTTTGTCAACTCGGGCTTCATATTGGTTATATCCAAAAATCAAAAGGACGTTATCCGGAAAATCAGGGAAGCCTACATTGATCTCGCCGGTCTTTAATATTGGCACTATTGGGTTCGGAATGGTAAAATCCTTTTAACAGGAAAAGATTTGATAAAAAACAACCTAGTCCAAGCGGCCGGACAAGCAATGTGCGATGGTGGTCTAGTGCAAATCGGACTCGTTACACTTTCCTGTATTTCGGTTCTTAAACATTATCAGCTTGAAAGCGTGGACTGGTCGCAAAAAGATATCTATAAACATTTCAGATAAACAATGCAAATACAATTGGACTATAATACCAGCAAAATTTGTGATATTTATAATTTAGTTGATTACTAAAAAATTATAATTAAAAATGACATTATGAAAGACTGCTGCGAAAACAAGGATATTATGGTAGTTGCACCGACAAATAAAATTGGTGCAACTGCTCCGGTTAAAAAGGCCGAAACCGAAGAGCTTCAAAGTGAAGAAGATAGCCATACAGACCATGATCACGGAACGAGGAGCAGCGATAAGCCACAGTGGTCCCAACATCTTGGACTGCTCGCAGGCCTGGCGATACTGAGCTGCGTTCTTGTAATGGACTATGGATTTGGCATCAAGCTTTCAAAATGGATTTCATTAACAGTAAATAGTATTGCCTATCTCCTTGCGGGTTGGGGAGTACTTGTTTTGGCATTCCGAAAAGCGATAAGGGGCGATATCTTTAATGAGTTCGTATTAATGAGTGTGGCAACCCTAGGGGCATTCTATATAGGGGAATATTCTGAAGGTGTTGCTGTGATGGTATTTTATTCAATTGGTGAATGGTTTCAGGATGCAGCTGTAGACCGTGCCAAGGCAAGCATAAAGGCCCTGCTGGATATTAGACCCGATAAGGTCACCATAATTCAAGATGGAAAAACTGTACTTATTGGCTCAGCTGAGGTGAAAATAAATGATGTCATACAGGTGAAAGCTGGAGAAAAAGTGGGATTGGACGGAGAACTTCAGTCAGAAAAAGCATCCTTTAATACCGCTGCATTAACTGGAGAAAGCCGTCCTGATAGTAAATATAAAGGTGATGCCGTCCTTGCAGGCATGATCAATTTGAATACCGTTTCAGAGATCAAGGTTACTTCACTCTTTAAGAACAGTAAACTCAGCAGAATATTGGAAATGGTACAGGAGGCATCCTCAAGGAAGTCGCAGACGCAGCTTTTTATTTCCAAATTCGCAAAGATATATACACCCATAGTTTTCTTTTTAGCACTGGCTCTTGCGCTGGCCCCCTATTTTTTTGTTGAAAACTATGTGTTTAATGAGTGGCTTTATCGAGCACTGGTATTCCTTGTGATCAGCTGTCCATGCGCACTTGTAGTATCTATTCCTTTAGGATATTTCGGGGGAATCGGCCTGGCTTCAAGAAACGGAATTTTGTTTAAGGGAGGTAACTTTTTGGACGTGATGACAAAGATTGACACCATAGTAATGGATAAAACAGGAACATTGACAAAAGGTGTATTCAAGGTGCAAAAAATAGTGCCTTCAGGCCTTTCCGAAAAAGAATTGATAAGACTGGCTGCAATTCTGGAAAAAAACTCAACGCATCCAGTTGGTCAGGCAATTATTGAATACTCAGGAAATGATGCCAATAGTGGGTCTGCAACAGCCGTTGAAGAAATCTCTGGACATGGATTAACAGGGAGTGTGGATGGAAAGAGAGTATTAGCTGGTAATCTTAAACTGCTGAAAAAATATAAAATTGACTTCCCGAAAGAAATAGCGAAAGTCATAGATACAATAGTCGTTATCGCAGTAGATGAAAAATATGCCGGCTATATAACTATAGCAGATGAAATAAAAGAAGATGCAGCTGAAGGCATCAGGCAAATGCACGACTTAAATATCAAAACAGTTATGCTATCAGGCGATAAGCAATCTGTAGTAGATCAGGTTTCGGAGAAACTTGGTATAGACGATGCCTTTGGAGACCTTTTACCAGAAGGCAAGGTGGAACAGGTCGAGGATTTGATAAAGCAAGGAAGGCACATAGCCTTTGTTGGTGATGGAGTAAATGATGCACCTGTCATTGCGCTTGCTGATGCAGGAATTGCAATGGGAGGGCTTGGTAGCGATGCCGCCATTGAAACGGCTGATATCGTTATACAAAATGATCAGATTGTAAAGATTGTCTCAGCTTTAAAAATTGGTAGGCTAACCCGTAATATTGTCTGGCAGAACATTATTTTAGCAATGACAGTTAAGATTGCTGTGCTGTCATTGGGTGCATTTGGAGTTGCAAATCTTTGGGAAGCTGTGATAGCTGATGTAGGTGTTGCTTTTCTGGCTATTTTAAATGCGGTTAGGATACAGCGAAAAAAGATTTGATCTAAGTTACATATCAAAAACAATATGACTCTTAGGTAGGCCTTGGAGGCCTATATAATTCTACAAACTCATCGTGAAGACTTGATGAGGCGCTTTTATTAGTACTTCTAATGTTAATATTTCCTAGGTGATTCAATTAATGATCAATTATGGCAATAGAATAAGATTTAAGTTACATAAAAACGTTCGTTTAATTGTAATCTGCTGCAACCGATCAACAGTCGGTTTTTTTGGCCTTTTGATATTACAAAAAACTATTACACAAAATGATTACACGTAACAAAATTATTGATACCTTTAAATGTAAAGATTATGAATACCAAAAATGACTATGCAACCTTAACCGCAGAAGCTGCAAGGATTAAATCTGAAATTTCCTTACTTGACTACTTTTTTAAACTGGAAAGTATCGGGGCACTTCGGTATGATGGTAAAAAAGGTAAGGAATACTTTTTCGGGTTCGACCATCAAAAGACAGGTTCTATAAGTATTAAAGATCAGGCCAACGTATGGTATGACCATGCCCTGGGGGAAGGTGGCGACATAATTAAAGCAGTACAGAAATTTGAGAACAAAACTTTCGTAGAGGCCATACAGCGCCTATCTAACAATATTGATATTGTTGCAGACGGTTACCATGCATTTTTTAAAAAGAATGGTGAAACAGAATATAACATTGAAATAAAAAAAGTACTGGATAAAGTTCAACATCCGGCTTTATTAAGCTACTTACAAAAGAGGGGCTTAGAACTTAAAGATATTGCAGGAGTAGCAAAGGAAGTACATTGGTCAAATGGAGGCAGCAATTTCTTTGCCATTGGTTTTCCGAATGCGAGTAATGGCTATGCCGTTCGATCAACAGCATATAAAGGTAACTTGAATGGTGGAGGCATATCTACTTTTACTATCGGCAATAATCCGCAGAGCATAAAGTTATTTGAAGGCTCGATGGACTTTGCCAGTTACAGACATTTGTTTCCTGATGAAAGCTATAATGCAATACTGCTCAATGGCACTGGAAATCTTACTAAGGTGCTTTGCGAAAAGATAAATACAAAGTCAATAGAAAAGGGCATCCCAGTACATTTGTATTTTGATAATGGCCGTGATGGAGTGGGCGGGAAGCATGCCACAAAAAAAGCAATCGAACTCATAAAATCTGCCATTGACAAGAGCGCATTTTATGCAGAAAAGGGACTGAATGATATAAATGATTATTTAGTTAGTCAGCAGACCGCAGAGCATAAAATCAAATGGTGATGGAAATGGACGTTTATTTAGTCTTATACGGCTACGGCAATAAATACCCAGTCCATGAGCCAACTATTACTGATGCGGTTTTATTAGTGATTATTGGTGTTGCACTAAATACTCTTTTGGCGGTAGTGTTACAAAATTGGCTGGACGATGAACGGGAAGAAATCAGCGAAACAGTAAAATAGTTTAATACGATATTATGGTTTTTGGATATAAACGGGTTTCTAAGAAAGACCAAAATTTGCACCTTCAAGATGACGCACTGAATAACTTTAAGTGCGATAAGGTTTATTTTGAGAAAGAGAGCGGGGTTAAATTCAGGAAGGAATGGGACACTTTGTATTCACAGCTAAGGAGCGGTGACACTGTAGTTATTTGGAAAATTGATAGATTAGGCCGTACAGCATGGGAACTAATTAAGCTTATGACCGAATTTAAGGATAAGGATATACGCTTCATATCAATTAGTGAGGGTATTGATACCGATACGCCAATGGGCAAAATTTGGTTTAGCCTAAATGCCATCCTTGCAGAAAATGAAAGAAGTGTTCAAATCGAAAGGACTGTAGCAGGATTAAAAGCAGCTAAAGACCGGGGCAGGTTAGGAGGAAGGCCAAAAGGCTTAACACCTGATGCCGAGTTAAAAATGAAAGCAGTAAAAAATCTGTATGCTTCCAATGTGAGTATAGCGCAGATCAGGAAAACCCTTAACATTAAAAGTAACAGCACTATTTACAAGTACATTAAATACTAAATGCTATCATATTATAGTCAGAGCATCCGCAGATCGTGGCAGCGCCCCCCAGTTAAATGATCGCAAAATTGAAAGCTGCAGCAGGTGCCGGTTTTGGCTTTGCTATCAGTTATTAAAGTTCAAAATCTTATAATTAATATATTTTGATGGCATTTTCAAAACTTTCATCTAAATGAAAACAACAAAATTAATCCAGCTGCTGTTTTTTTAGGAGTAAGAAAGCAGAGCAATTGCCCGGCTTTTTCGTTATTTACAAATCTTAGTGCATTCTCCGGATGCCTTGCAGGATTTATTGCAAGTATCCAGGCAATTCGGCTTGCCGCAAGTCTTAGAACATTTTGTACAATTGTTCATTTTGCTGTTACAGCAAGGAGTGTTGGCGTAAGAAATAGAAAATATAGATAATAGCATCACCATTGTGATGAAAAGAAACTTTTTCATGATTTTAATTTTAAGTGTTTAATAATAATTAAGGTACATGATAATGTACCGGTAGATAATATTTACTAAACTTTCGGAGGGTGCCAGTCGGTTTCTGAATAATCAGAAGTCATAACCATTGTGGTTTGAAGAGTCGCCCTTTTTACAATCTGAGCAAACTGCTTTGAAACTGATAACTGACCGACTGGTAAAAACCCGCAACGACTGCAAGAAAGCATTCGGTTACAAAGCCCGTTGTCGCAGTTCTTTTCCTGCTTTTGGTTTTGCCCATGTTTACAAACCGATTTTTCACAGCAATTTTCTTTGGCTGCAAGTCGCAAAGTATTAGCTGTTCCCGAAATAGAGGAAAGTAACATCAGGCATGCCAGTAGAAAATAGGCCATCAACTTCATAACGCAAATAACGTGATTTTAACTCAATAAGTCTATGATGCAATTTTTTTGCGAAATCTTACAACTTTTTCACAAAATCCTGTAAGAATGCCATGATGAACCAAACCTACCTTTGTATAATCAATATAACGAAAATGAGTACATCAGAAAATATACAAACCCTTTCCCTGCCTGTTCTTGGCATGACCTGCGCTGCCTGTGCGGTCAGCGTAGAAAGTATGATCGGCTCACAGCTGGGAGTGGATAAAGCCGAGGTGAATTACGCCACCCAATCAGTTAAGGTTTGGTACCATCCTGAACAGGTCCAGCCGCAAGCTTTTCAGAAAGTGGTTCAGTCCATTGGCTACGACCTCATACTGGATACTGAAAGCGGCAAGGAAAAACAGGAGGAAGTCCAGCGGGGTAATTATGAAGCATTAAAAAAACGGATGATCGCGGCGGCGATTTTGACACTGCCCGTAGTCACGATAGGCATGTTCTTTATGGATATTTCCTATGCCAATTATTATATGCTGGCTTTAACTACTCCCGTACTGTTCGTATTCGGAAAAAATTTTTTCATCAATGCTTTTAAGCAGGCCAGGCATGGCCGTGCCAACATGGATACCCTGGTAGCCTTAAGTACGGGGATTGCTTACCTGTTCAGTGCATTCAATACCTTCTACCCGGAATTCTGGCACCGCAGGGGGCTGCACCCGCATGTTTATTTTGAAGCGGCTGCCGTAGTGATCGTTTTTATCATGCTTGGAAAGCTCTTAGAAGAACGGGCAAAGTCCAATACTTCGTCTGCCATAAAAAAACTTATCGGTTTACAGCCCAAAACAGTACTGGTCGTTACCGAAGGTGGGGAAAAAGAAATCCCGCTTTCCAATGTCCATATTGGCGATCAGATATTGGTACGTTCCGGTGAAAAGATCCCCGTTGACGGGGAAGTATACCAGGGAAGTTCTTATGTAGATGAAAGCATGATCTCCGGCGAGCCGGTCGCGGTGGCCAAAAATAAAGGAGATAAAGTTTTCGCGGGAACGATCAATCAAAAGGGCAGCTTTCGCTTTTTGGCCGAAAAGGTTGGCGGGGAAACCATGCTTGCCCAGATCATTAAAATGGTTCAGGATGCACAGGGATCTAAAGCCCCTGTACAGAAGCTGGTGGATAAAATAGCCGGAATATTTGTACCTGTAGTAATTGGTATTGCCTTAGTTACTTTACTGATTTGGGTAATCGCCGGTGGGCAGAATGCTTTCACGCAGGGTATGCTTGCTATGGTGACTGTCCTTGTGATCGCCTGTCCGTGCGCATTGGGGCTGGCAACGCCCACCGCCATTATGGTGGGGATTGGCAAGGGTGCAGAAAGCGGTATCCTGATCAAAGATGCAGAAGCATTGGAGTTGGGACATAAAGTAAACGCAGTTGTGTTGGATAAAACTGGAACCCTTACCAAAGGTAAACCAGAAGTAACAGAATTAGTCTGGCAGAATGGGTTAGTACAAGATAAGAAAACCCTTATAAAGATACTTTTTGCTCTAGAACAGCAATCAGAGCATCCGCTTGCGGAAGCCATAGTTCGCTATTTAAAAGATGAAAATACTGGTGCGGTACAGATGGATGAATTTGAAAGCCTGACGGGAAAAGGTGTACAGGCAGAGTTTGAAAATAAGACCTATTGGGCGGGAAGCCACAAAATCCTGAAAGATCAGCACATCCCTGTGAGCGACAGTTTACAGCAAAAAGTAGGTGACTTACAGCAACAGGCCAAAACGGTAATTTATTTTGCAGACAAAAACCAGGTACTGGCCATCGTTGCCATCGCCGACCAGATCAAAGAAGGATCTGCAAAAGCCGTAACCGAATTAATTAACCAGGGGATAGCTGTATATATGCTTACCGGAGATAATCATCAAACCGCTGCCGCTGTTGCTTTGCAAGCAGGGATAACAGAGTTTAAAGCCGAAGTATTGCCGTCTGATAAAGCTGAATTTGTTAAAAAGCTACAATCGCAGGGAAAAGTAGTGGCAATGATCGGCGATGGTATCAACGATAGCCAGGCGCTGGCACAGGCAGATGTATCTATTGCAATGGGCAAGGGTTCTGATATTGCCATTGACGTGGCTAAGATCACTCTTGTTTCATCAGACCTGATGCAGGTCCCAAAAGCGCTGCGCTTATCCAAGCTTACTGTACGTACCATACGGCAAAATCTTTTCTGGGCATTTATCTACAATCTGATCGGTATCCCGATTGCCGCGGGTATTTTATATCCGGTGAACGGATTTTTATTAAATCCAATGATCGCGGGGGCAGCGATGGCCTTAAGTTCGGTATCGGTTGTAAGCAATAGTCTTCGTCTTAAATTTTCTCAATTAATATTAAAATAACAATCATGGAAACATTAAAATTTAAAACCAATATCAAATGTGGCGGATGTATAGCTGCCGTAACCCCTCATTTAAACAAACTTTCGGATATCGAAAGGTGGGACGTGGACACCCAAAGCCCTGATAAAATATTAACCATTGATGGTAAGCCGGGAATAGATGACCAGGAAGTGATCGATACCCTTGAAAATGCAGGTTATAAAGCAGAAAAGCTTTAGTCATTAAGCCCATTATGTTTTATCAACATCAAGCAAACTGGTCGGCTTGATGTTGTTGCATTTAAAAATAAAAATTTAGAACAAAACATATAAATTAGTTGTTCTTAAGGTATTTACCTGCTAATGAGGAAAACCTGTGCCATAAGTTTTGCAGGAATTTTCCGGAATTTGATACCAAAATGATGATGAGCATGGAAAAGATGGGACGTAATGCGGACCTGCAAATTATAAACGGAAGAATAGACCATGACTTTGCGATCCTGATGACCGGGCACCATCAAAGTGCTATTGAAATGTCCAAATGGAACTGGACTACGGAACCCATGCAGAGATGAAAACGATGGCTTCCAAGATTATCGAAGACCAGGAAAAAGAGATCAAGGAACTACAGGAGTGGTTATTAGCCAATAACAATAAATAAATAGTTCACCTTTTAAAACAGTAAAATTATGTCACATGAAAAATTTCAGGACTGTATCCAGGCTTGTGTAGCCTGCGCAGTAGCGTGTAGCCATTGCGCTACCGAATGCTTAAAAGAAGAAGATCTAAAAATGCT
This sequence comes from Pararcticibacter sp., assembly GCA_031981225.1. Lineage (GTDB taxonomy): Bacteria > Bacteroidota > Bacteroidia > Sphingobacteriales > Sphingobacteriaceae > Arcticibacter. Next base: position 14,833 of record DALYUO010000002.1, on the reverse strand, counting down.
TTCCCGCTGTATCCAGTTAGATATAGAGTGCGCGGCAATCTGCCGTTCTGCGGCAGAGGTGATGAGCCTGGGCAGCGGGTACAGCGAAGAGCTTTGCCGCATTTGCGCTGACATTTGTAGTGCCTGCGCTGAAGAATGTGAAAAACATGCCGAAATGGGCATGGATCACTGTAAAGAATGTGCTGAAGCTTGCCGCAGATGCGCAGAAGCTTGCAGGAAAATGGCAACAGCTGCTTAGTTTACCTTTGATAATCTGCCCAGAAAGGGCAGATTATTAATTATATTGGAAGCATGAAAGCATTGAAAAAGGCATGTATCTGGCTGTTTAAGGTTTTATTTGTCAAGAAATGTTGCAGGTAATTTCCTAAAACACACTCACACACATATATTCGTTGTTAAATCAATAAAATGAGCAGCGATTTAACTAACATCATCCATCAGTATAAAGCCGACAGTGAATCAGTTTATAACACCTGGTTTATCAACAATGAAGAACGCCTAAAAGCTTTCAGGTCAATACGGCGTGGCGTAATCCAAGTGGTTGATGATATTCGCCACAAAAGATTTGGAAATGATTTCAAGGGAAGTTCCCTTGAGTTTGTCCTATCCTGTATCAGTGAGCAAAAGCAGGTTTTTGAAGGGGCGTCTCATCCTTTCTACTGGAAACCCAAATTAAGAATACCTGATATTTATGAAAATGAAGGCAATAAAGTCCTCTTTGGGCAGTTTTTGGAAAATTGTTTAAACGCTAAGAACGAAGAACAGCTGATCGGAGAGATTATAAAGCTGGATAGGGCTAAGATTAAAGGTTTGGGTCCGGCGGTAGCGAGCATCATTTACTTCCTCCACCCAACTCTTATGCCGCCATCCAACACCGCTATTGTAAATGGCTTTAACACATTGTTCAAGGATAAAAAAAAACTGGGCAGCTGGACAGAATACCTGAAGATAAGGGAAGTGCTTATCGATATTAATAAAAAGTACTGCCGGGAGCTCTCACTGGATCTAGGAGCTATCTCCGGTCTGCTCTTCGAGGTTGGTACACAAAAGTTAATACTTGGTTCAGACGATTATCTCTCTGAGCAAGACCGCAATAAGTTGGAAAAGCTTATTGAAAAGCGTCATACTGAAGCTCGCAAGGAAAAAGAAGATGAGCACTTACATTCTGAAATGCAGTACCATTTACTGCGTATCGGTGCTTCATTAGGCTATGATGTTATTCCAGCTTCAAATGACAGGTCAAGATCTTGGAACAATAATAGCTTTTCGTTCATCTCTTTAAAGAAGTTTCCTGAATTTCCGGGTGAAGAAGAAGCCCTAAATTCTGTTAAATTGATTGATGTGCTATGGTTTGAAAAAGGCACTAGTAAGGTCGTTGCTGCTTTTGAGGTCGAAAAAAGCACTAGCATTTATTCCGGAATTTTGCGCTTGAGTGATTTAAGTTATACCATCGGAAAAGGAAATGAGACTCTTTATTTAATTATACCAGATAAACGGGTTAAAGATGTCATTGTTCAGTTGGTTAGGCCAGCAATTAAAAAATCAAATGTTCCCATTAAATATATTTGCTTTTCAGAACTACGTGAGCATTGCGATGCGTTGTGGAAGTTTGGTGACAGTCATTTAATTATGGAAAAGATTGCCAGGGTGGCAGGATAAAGCAATAGGTGTAAACTGGCCGTGCAATTGATTGTGTTTCTTATATATTGTTATTCGAAGGTTCAAAAAGTTAAAACTTGTTAAATATTTTTGGTAGCTGTCAAGTGAGATTTGCATATAAATAGGGGCATTGTCCGGTTTATCTTCCCAGTCAATTTTAAAGCCCAGCCATTCTATATAAAATTCAACTGCCTTGTTATAATCGAAAATTCTAAAAATAGGTGTTATTGTGGCCATGATTAGTTTAAAAAGATGCGTCTATAAGGTTAAAATTAATTAATGAAGTTCGCTATATAAGCTTGAAATGGAAATAAAGTGAAATCTTTATTTAAGTATTTGCTTAAATAAGAAATAACTATTATATTTGTGCTATGGAAAGTAATGATACATGTATACGGGTACTGGCAGACCCTAATCAGATAAAAGATTGTAAACAAATATTGCAAGCGAACCAAGTCATTTTTACCGGATTGAGCAATATACTGGCGCTTGCGGGAAATGAAGTAAGATTAAAAATACTTTTCCTTTTAGAGGAAGAAGGAGAGCTATGCCCTTGTGACCTGGCTGATATTCTAAGCATGAGTATTCCAGCTATTTCACAGCATTTGCGAAAAATGAAAGACGGTGGAATTATTAAAGCACGCAAGGTAGCTCAAACGATATTCTACTCTATTGAGCCTAAGCATCTGGAATTATTGAAGCCCTTATTTTCACATATAACAGAGTCAAGCAAAAAAGCAGAACAGATATGAAAACAGAGAAATCAGGATTAATGGGAGCGGGATTGTTATCGGCTGTAGCAGCATCGCTTTGTTGTATAACCCCTATTTTAGCCCTTGTTACAGGAGCTTCCGGGGTAGCTTCTACCTTCTCCTGGATGGAGCCTTTCAGACCTGTATTAATTGCCCTAACCCTGGCCGTGCTTGCTTTTGCATGGTACCGGAAATTGAAGCCTAAACCAATAAACGCCGTAGATTGTGCCTGTGAGGATGAAAAAAAACCTCCCTTCTTACAGTCTAAAAAGTTTCTTGGTATTGTTACGCTCTTTGCGGTGGCCATGCTTGCTTTTCCTTATTATGGCCATGTTTTCTATCCTTCCAAGGAGGTTCCGCAGGTGAGCACTTCGACTAATATAGTCCCCAAGAATTTTCAGCAAGTAAGTTTCAAAGTAAGGGGTATGACCTGCCAAAGTTGTGGAGAGCATATCGAGCATAGTGTTAATCAGCTGCCTGGGATAAATCACGTAAACGCTGATTTTAAAGAAGGTAGCACCGCTGTCCAATTTGACCCTGCTAAGACCAATAAAGAGCAGCTGGTACAGGCAATTAATTCGACAGGGTATAAGGTACAAACTGAAATTAAATAACTCTAAAAACGAAAAGTGATGATAAGTAAAGCAGTTTTAATAACGGTTGTTTCCGGATTATTCTTTGCCACCTCTCAAATGTGCGGTTGTGGATCATGTGAAGCAAAGGCATCAGAGACCCATGCCGATGTTCGTAAAACAGAAGTATTAGGGTTAAAGCTAACAGGTATAACTTGCGCAGGCTGCACAAGTCACGTATCCAAAGCTTTAAAAAGTCAACTGGGCGTACTGGAACAAACGGTGGAGTATCCGGGAGATATAGCTGTAGTAAAGTATGACCCGGAAAAAACGAGCCCGGAGCAAATTATAAGTCGATAGAAAAGGCAGGCTATAAAGCTGTAACAGTTAAATAAATCATCTTGAACTCCGATTATGGAAAATAGAAAGATAGAAGTCGATATCACAGGTATGACCTGCAGGCATTGTGCTGTAAGTATCGAGAGCCTTTTGAAAAATAAGGAAGGAATAACGATTGCCTCGGTAAACCACGAGTCCGGAAAAGGAGAAATTACCTTTGATGGGCAAATGACAACCGATGAAGACATTATCAGTACGATTAACAGTACGAAAAAGTATCAGGCTCGTGGTACAAGCTCGGTTCTTAATGCTCCTGCAGAACCTACCTTTTATGACCTGATCATTATAGGAGGTGGTTCATCAGCTTTTTCGGCTGCAATTACAGCCCATGAGCTTGGTTTATCAATTTTAATGGTAAACGCAGGATTGGCATTTGGTGGAACCTGTGTAAATGTGGGTTGCGTACCGTCTAAATTTCTTATTCGGGCGGGAGAAACGGCTTATCATGCTTCTCATTCCAACTTTGAGGGAATCAGTCCTTACGGAGCAAGCATTGATTTTGCTAAAGTTATTCAAGAGAAAACGGAAATGGTATCCAGGATGCAGCAAAAGAAATACATGGATATCGTCAAAGACTTTGATAATTTCCGGATGGTCGAAGGATGGGCAGAATTCCTGGACACCAAAACCATTATCGTAAATGGAGAGACGAAATATTCAGCACTGAAATTTATCATTGCCACCGGCGCCACTACCAATATACCGAATATTGAAGGATTGCGGGAAGTAGGCTATTTGACGAATGTCACCTTGTTTGACCTGGAAGAAAAGCCTGAAAGCTTAACTATCATGGGTGCGGGTTATATCGGTCTTGAAATTGCGATGGCTTATTCCCGGCTGGGAGTAAAGGTTCGAATCATCGAATTTACAGATAGAGTCCTACGCTCCCAAGCTCCTGATATTAGCCAGGAACTTCAAAAGCAGATGCATCTTGAGGGTATTGCGGTTCTACCAAACGTTAGAGCGCAAAAATTCGAAAAACAGGGATCTTCAACCTTAATTCATTGTAAAGACCCGGATGGAAAAGAAATTACCCTGGTTGAACCTGGCCATATTGTAGTTTCAACCGGTATCCGACCAAATATAAGCAAGTTAGGCTTAGATAGAATTGGCTTAGAAACCACTAAGAACGGACATATTGCAGTTAATGAGTTGATGGAAACCAATGTCGCTAATATTTATGCTGTGGGGGATGTAATTAATACTCCCGCATATGTTTATACAGCAGCAGCAGAGGGCAAGATGGCTGTAGAAAATGCTTTTAAAGGTGCAGGAAGCAAGACCGACTATTCTTCCTTACCCTGGGTAGTATTTACCGACCCCCAAGTTGCAGGTGTTGGCCTTGATGAAGTGGAAGCAGCGGCACTGGGGCTCCCTTTTGAAGTAAGTAAGATGCCACTAACGGAGGTTCCAAGAAGTCAGGCCGCCAAAGATACACGGGGTTTTATAAAACTTATCAGGAACAAAGAAACAGATACACTGATCGGGGCACGGGTGGTAGCTCCCGAAGGCGGTGAGCTGATCATGGAGCTTACTTTAGCGGTCAAATACGGTATCACGGTCAACGATCTGGCGAAAACCTTTCACCCTTATTTAACCCTTAGCGAGGGAATCAAACTTGCAGCTATCGCTTTTGGAAAAGATATTGCAACCCTTAGTTGCTGTGCTAGCTAAATATTATTTGCAGACCACCCCCTATAGCTGTTAAACTTGCCTTATGGACATGCTACCTAAAGACTTAACACGAGACGTTAAAAATAGACTGAACACAATTAAAGGACAGGTGGAAGGCATTGTCAAAATGCTGGACGAGGGTAAAGACCCCCAGCAAATCTTAAATCAATTTAAAGCAGTTACGAAAGCCCTTGAAACAGCCCAAACTCTTCTTGTAGATGAAACCTTTCGAAAATCATTAGCTTCTAAGATTTCTGAAGTGATACAGGCCTGCCCCGGTAATTGTGGTCAGGAGCAAACGATAGAATCTTTGAGAGTTCAGTTTCCGACACTAGCTGAAGAGGAACTAACCCAAAAGATGAGGGAAATTCAATCTGCTTACGAGCTGATGAATAAATTCAAAAAAGATTTGGAGACCTCCCCGGGTACCAACCGACCTTTGATGTAGATATTTAAATGCATTATGAAAAGAAAGATAGAAGTATTTACAGCAGGTTGCCCGGTTTGCAAGCCGGTAGTAGAATTGGTTCAGTCGATGGCTTGCAGTAATTGCGAGGTAGAAGTATATGATTTATCCAGGCAGACAGACCCGGAATTTTATACAGACAAGTTAAAGCAATATAAGGTAACTGTGCTTCCAACCGTTATTGTGAATGGTGAGAAGCTAGATATAGCTGAAGGCGGAATTACCAGGGAGCAATTAAGCCAGGCAGGAGTAGGACAATCAATATAAATACATATGAAAAGAAAAGTTTTAGGATTAGTAACCGCTGTAATGTTTTTTACAGCAGGTTCAATGTATGCTTTTAGCCCCTTACAGGATAAATGCCCGGACAAAGGAACAGCTAAGTGTAAGCTGGTAAAGAACTGCCCGGATAAGGGTACTTCGAAGTGTAAGCTTGTAGATCAGAAGAAAGTAACTCTTCCTTCTTGCTGTCAAAAATCCCAAGAGACAGCTTCCGTTAAAAAAGCTTCTTCAAAGCTTAAATAAGGGAGGCAAAACCCTTTTGAGATATAGCCCGGAAAAAACTTTTTTCGGGCTATTTTCATCATCAGTTGATGAGAGTAAAACGGTCGTTAAAGTATACCTATAAAAGGAACCGGAAATTTTCAATAAAACCCTTTGAAAGGCAAAATTTAAAAGAATCGGCTCTTCTTCGTAAGTATAAAATATTAGTATATTTAATTAATATACCATTAAGACGTTTTATTAAACTTATGATGATCGGCTATGCCCGGGTTTCGACCCAAGACCAGAACCTAGACCTTCAGCTCGATGCCCTCAAGAAAGCAGGTTGCGAAAAGATTTACCAGGAGCAGTTGAGTGCATCAATTGAAGAACGCCCCAAATTATCAGAAATGGTTTCCAACTTAAGAAAGGGGGATACTGTTGTCGTATGGAAACTTGACCGTTTGGCCAGATCCCTAAAACACTTGCTTACGTTGGTATCGGATTTCAAAATAGCAGGCATAGGATTTCTTAGCCTTCAAGACCAGATCAATACCACTACAGCCCAAGGCCGTTTGATTTTTAATATGTTCGCTTCGCTTTCTGAATTTGAAAGAGAAATAATCAAAGAACGGACGCTTGCCGGACTAGCGGCAGCACGGAACCGTGGAAGGGTCGGTGGCAGAAAGAAAGGCCTGACCAAAGAGGCAAAGGTAAAAGCAGCTGCCGTAAAGCATTTGTACCTCGATGAAAAAAAATCCATAAATGAAATTTGTGAGGCAGTAAGCATCAGCAGGGCCACGGTTTACCACTACCTTGATTATTTAAACGTAGACCGGGCCGTCAGAAAGCCCAAGGCAAAACAAGAATAATTAATCAATGATCCTATGGCCGGCCAGTTCCTTACACATACAGAAAGAGAACGCTATGAGTACGTGCCTTCTTCCATTTCTCCGGAAGATCTGAACCGGTACTTTTATTTATCAGATAGCGATATTGCCTTAATCAAAGAACAGCGGGGAAATGAACAAAGGCTGGGCTTCGCTTGTCAGCTCTGTCTGATCCGCTTTATGGGCTTCCTTATTGATGAGTGGGAAAAGAGTATACCTAAACTTGTTTTGGAATGTTTGTCCGGACAACTTCAGGCCCTGCCATCAGACCTGAAAAACTATAGTGCCAGGCGTAACACCCGTGCAGATCACCTCCAATCTATATTAAAACACCTCCATTTTTCAAGATTTGCGCCCATGGATGCCGTTCAGCTGGAGGCCTGGCTTCTGGAACGTTCGCTGGAACATGATAAGCCGACCCTGCTTTTGGATCTGGCCTGCGAGAAGCTTATCCAAACTTACAGGAGGCTATCCTTAATTTTAAACAATGAACTTAAAATACGGCTAGATGCCTTGCTCATTGTTGAAGAGGGAAATACTTTTACCCGTTTTGGCTGGCTAAAAGAATCTCCTAGTTCCAATACACCGTCTACCTTAAACAATGCGTTGACGAAATATCAGTACCTTATTGATATCGGTATAACAGAATGGGATTTAACGGTACTAAACCCCAATCGTAAAAAGTTTCTTTCCCAAAAAGCCCGCAGGTCTACCAATCAGGAAATCCAGCGGATGAACCCTGAAAAAAGGTATCCGATACTTATTGCATTTCTTGCCCAGAACCTCATCGACGTTACAGATTCGGTTTTAGATATGTTTGAAGCCTATCTCAATGACGTTTTTCATAAATGCAGAAGGTCACTTGAAATCTATCAACAAGAGACCGTGAACGCCAAAGACAATGCGATGGCTACCCTAAGCTTCGTAGCGACAATGGTTGCCGACGAAAAAATCCCTCCGGAACAAATCAGGACAAAAGTATTTAGCAATATCTCAAAAACCGAGCTGAACGAAGCAATCTCGGTTACCAAAGAAATTTTAAAACCTGCCAGGAACAATTTCCTGTCCTTTCTAGACAACCACTTCAATCGGCTCCGGCAGTTCAGCGGCAATTTCCTTAAAACGCTGACTTTCTTTTCTGGAATCCAGGACGATAACTTCTTGTATGCTATTGAGATTGTATTAGGGCTTCAGAA
>DALYUO010000002.1:0-6732 GCA_031981225.1 Pararcticibacter sp. | reverse complement strand
TCAGAACGGTTCCCGTAAGAAAATCCCTGATGACGCCCCCTTAGATTTCATAACCCCCACGTGGTCAAAATATGTTTTTAACGAGGAAGGAGAAGGAATCAAACAATCATACGAATGGTGCGTGCTTTTTAAGCTAAAAGACAAACTCAACTCGGGCGACATCTTTGTTGCCAATTCCCGCAGGTATGCTGATCTTGATGGGTACCTGATCCCAAAAGAACAATGGAAAATCAAGAAAGAGGAGATCTGCAGCCAGCTTTATATTTCACCAGATGCGTTGACGCATATAAACGGTAAAATCAAAGAACTCGAAGATTTGCTGCCTTTGGTAAATGACCTGTTGGTCGGAACCGATGAAGTACGCCTGGAAGATGGGATATTGGTAGTCCCCCGGTTGCAGGCACAGGAACTTCCGGATTCCGTATATGAACTTGAAAACGCTATTTCTTCCCGTTTGCCACTTGTAGACCTTCCAGAGATTTTGATGGAAGTCAATTCATGGACAAATTTTACAAATCACCTTACTTCGATACATGATGGAAAGTGTCCGGAAACTGGTCAGATCCACCGTGTTTATGCCTCGCTTTTAAGCAATGCCTGTAACATACCTTGGGTGGATATGGCCCGGAGTGCCAACATCGAATACTATGATCTGTTATGGTCGATCCGAAGTTATCATAGAGAAGACACGTTAAAGCTTGCCAATAACCATTTAGTGAACTATCACCACAAACAATGGCTTTCTAATCTTTGGGGAGGCGGTACCCTTTCTTCTTCAGATGGACAGCGTTTCCCGGTAAGCGGTAAAATAAGAAATGCAAAAGCCCAACTGAAATATTTTGGGTATGGCAAGGGGGTCACGTTTTATACGCACACCGCTGACCAATACTCCCAGTTCGGAAGTAAAGTTATCGCCTCGACTGAAAGAGATGCTATGTATGTACTGGATGAAATCCTAAATAATGAAACTGAACTAAATATTTTGGAGCATACTACAGATACATCCGGCTATACAGACTTGGTATTTGGGTTGTTCGATTTATTGGGAATGCAGTTTTCACCCAGGCTAAGGGATATCAAAGATCAAAAACTTTCTAAGATCAAAGGCAAGGATTTCGAATATCCCTCCTTGAAATTTACCGGTGTCATAAATCCAGATTATATCGCAGGCAGATGGGACGACTTATTGAGATTGGCCGGTTCGATGAAATCGGGATATGTTACCTCTTCATTGTTTATTGGCAAGCTGCAGTCTTATCCAAGGCAAAACAATTTAACGTATGTCCTGCAGGAATACGGCAGGCTTATTAAAACTATTTTCATTCTGAAATATCTGTTAAGCCAGACGTTGAGGCGAAAAATCAACACGCAACTGAATAAAGGCGAAGCACTTCATTCTCTCCGGAATTTCCTCTGGTTTGGAGGGGACGGCAAAATTAGGAAGAAACAAGAAGAACAACAGCAAGAACAGGCGTTATGCTTGAATGTAGCAACCAATAGTGTTATACTTTGGAATACAATTTACATGCAGGAGGTCTTGAATGAATTACGGAAAGAAGGGTATATTGTAAACCAAGATGATATCGTTCATTTGTCCCCAGCAAGGTTCTCTCATATCAACAGGCTAGGAAAATACTTCTTTGATTTTGATGAAAATGGGTTGAATGGGAACTTAAGGCAATTAAGGGTAAATGCTTAGCGATACATTTCGTCCAAATACTATTGGAACCCCATTAAGGATAAGGACAACCTTTGGTATGATCATGCTTTGGGTGAAGGGGGCGACATTATCAAAGCAGTACAGAAATTTGAGAACAAAACTTTTGTTGAGGCAATAAAGCGTCTATCAAACAATAGCGATATTATCGCAGACGGGTACCAGGCTTTTTATAAAAAGAACGGGGAAACCGAATATAACATTGAAATAAAAAAGGTTCTTGACAAAGTGCAGCACCCGGCACTAATTAGTTACCTGCAAAGTCGAGGCTTAGAACTTAAAGATGTTGCAGGGGTGGCAAAAGAAGTTCACTGGTCAAATGGTGATGATAAATTTTTCGCCATAGGTTTTCTAAATGCAAATAACGGTTATGCCGTGCGATCAAAAGTGTATAAGGGCAATCTGAACGGTGGCGGTATATCTACTTATACCATTAGAAATAACCCGCAGAGCATAAAGGTATTTGAGGGGTCTATGGATTTTGCCAGTTACAGGCATTTGTTTCCTGATGAAAGCTATTTTGCAATTTTGCTTAATGGAACGGGAAATTTAACTAAGGTGCTTTGTGAAAAGATCAATTCCAAGTCGATAGAAAAAAGCATACCTGTACATTTGTATTTTGATAATGGCCGTGATGGGGTAGGAGGCAAACACGCTACAAAAAAAGCAACCGATTTGATAGCGAATGCCGTTGATAAAAGTTCTTTTTATGCTGAAAAGGGGCTTAATGATATTAATGATTTTTTAGTCGATCAGCAGACAGCAAACTATAATATAAAAAGGTGATGGATGTGGAAGTTTACTTGGCCTTAAATGGCTATGGGAATTATCACCCAGTACATGAACCAACGGTTACCGATTTGATTTTGGTACTTGTTATTGGTGTTGCTCTAAATTTGGTTTTGGTAATGGTACTGCAAAAATGGCTCGATGATGAATTGGAAGAATTAAGGCAGTCATATAAGCGCATAAAGTAATATACTATGGTTTTTGGGTATAAACGGGTTTCAAAGAAAGATCAAAACTTGCACCTTCAAGACGATGCTTTAAATAAATATCAGTGCGATAAAGTATATTTTGAAAAGGAAAGCGGGGTTAAATTCAGAAAGGAATGGGATACATTATATTCACAGCTTAGAAGCGGTGATACCGTTATCGTTTGGAAAATTGACAGGTTGGGCCGTACAGCATGGGAACTTATAAAACTTATGACTGAATTTAAGGAAAGGGATATTCGGTTTATCTCAACAAGTGAGGGTATTGATACCTCTACGCCAATGGGAAAAATTTGGTTTAGCTTAAACGCCATTCTTTCCGAAAACGAAAGGAGCGTTCAAATCGAACGAACAATGGCGGGATTGCAAGCAGCAAAAGAAAGGGGCAGGGTAGGAGGCCGACCCAAAGGTTTAACGCCTGATGCCGAGCTTAAAATGAAAGCAGTAAAAAAACTATACGCTGCAAATGTTAGTATTGCCGAGATTAGAAAAACCCTGGATATTAAAAGCAACAGCACGGTATATAAGTACATTAATTATTAAATGCTATCATACATAGGCCGGAGCATCGGCAGATCAGGACAGGCCACCGTAAATACTGATAGCAAAAAAACGAGCTGCAGCCAGGCGCCGGCTTTAGTTTTGCTATCATTAAGCATTCCTGGAGATCTTCCGGAAGAAAGTTTATGATAGCACTTTAGTTCTCAGGAGAAAGTCCGGGTTTAACTTTTTGATAGTATTTTTGATTGGCCGCCCGGTTGATCATTTATCTTTTTGATAGCAATCTCTTATTAAGATAGTCAATAATAGCCTGGGGCATTTGTCTTGGGTAAAGAATTTCATTCGCATAGCCCGATGCAATAACACTTTCAGGCATGCTGTCGCTATCAGCCGAGATAGGTATTTGTGCAATAATATATCCCCCGCTTTTTGCAATAGCCTTAGCTCCTTTTGTACCATCTTCGCCCATGCCCGATAAGATAATTGCAATCGTTTTAAATATGGTATCTTTAGATAAGGAATTGAAAAACATATCAATGGCCATATTTACCCTGATAGATAAGTCCCTTTTTATCAAGACCAATTGTCCATTAAGTATAGACATAGTTTTATTTTCGGGCATTACATACACCGTGTTGGGTTTTATTTCCATATCATTTTCCACTTCACAAACTTCAAGGGCACTATGCTTTTGTATAATTTCGGTCAACATGCTTTTTTGATGTGGATACAAATGGGTAGTAATAACATATGAAACGGCATCGGGCAGCGTATTATCAAAAAATTCCGACAAAGCGGATATTCCCCCTGCTGATGCGCCCAAAGCAATGATGTATTTCTCTTTCATATCATCACAAGCTACATAATATAATCCAAAGTCTAACTGATAGTATAGAAGTGGTATTACGTTGTTACAGATGGGAAAAGTAGGTTTTTAAATAGTGACCGTTGTTTTGCCTATCTTTAAAAAAAACGAAAATGGGCTGAATGATAGTTGTACAAGAAACAGACGAGGCAATTTTAGATGTTCTTACAACCGCTTTAGAGCTTGAAGACTTTAAAGTTATATCTCTCCTTAATTACGAGCATGATTTTTTGAAGTTGATAAATGAGGCCAAGCCCCATGTGGTTATGCTCGATTATGCTTTCGATGGAAAGCAATGCATAAAAATTTGTCAAGCTATTCATGAGAAATATCCTCATTTGCCAGTATTAGCTTTAAGCTGCAATAACAATATAAACGAGGAATATAGCAAATACGGCTTTGATGATTACATTAAAAAGCCTTTTGATCTTGACCTGCTTTATTCAGTTCTTAGAAAGTACGTCCCCAAGCAGAAAAAATAAGGCCCCAATTATCTTATATTAGTGACGTTATGGTCTTGTAGCCACTTTTTGAATAACTCTTTATTTTCCGGTGTATAATGAACAATATTTCCGTCTTTTAACATGATTGTAAAAATGTCACCTGCTGCAATAAATTTTGAAAGCATATCGGGTGCATAGTCAAAGCCAGTAAAATATTCTTTATGTGGGTCTATCATTTAGTAGCGTTAATAATAAAACTTATAATTCTATATAAAACTTCGTGCCCTTTCCTTCAAAACTTTTAAAATAAATGTTTCCCTCGTGCTGCTCAATACATTGTTTGGTGAAGCACAGTCCTAATCCAGTAGATGCTTCACCATTTGTGCCCTTGCGTTGTGCGATGGTGAATTTCTTAAAAATCTCCGGCTGTAGGTTGATTGGGATACCAATACCTGAATCAACTATTTTAAGAATGAATTTCTCACCTTCAATCTTGGTTGAAACCTTTATATCGCTGTTTGGATAGGAAAACTTTACCGCATTTGAGAATACATTTTGGATAGCTCTTTTAAGTTGATTTCTGTCTATCTCCCTAAAAATTTCGCTTGCACAAAAGTCAGTTGTTACCTTAATTTGTTTAAGCAGGGATAGACCTAATTGTTCAATAATACATTGCTTATAAAAAGAATTTAATTCAGTGCTACTCTTGTGTAGTGGTCTGTTTTCATCCATTTCAACAAAAAGTAGATCATCCAGGATATCTAAGGCATGCTTGCAAGAAAAAGTACACAATTGTATCAGTTCCTGGTTTTCTTTATCATCCAATGCAACTTCCAATATATTTGTTAATCCGTATATATTGCTAACGGGGTTTCTTAAGTCGTGGATAGCCCTTTGGTAGTCCTGTTGTTTTTCATTCAAGAGCAGCGCCAGGCGTTCAGTAATATTTAGTAATGATATTACACCGATGAAATTATTATCCTCGTATACCGGAAGAAAATCAGATTGCGAATTTTTCATAATCGCCAAAACTTCAAGTATGGTTTGATCAGAATGAATTTGAGGCTTTGAGTAATCAATATCAATTACCGCTCGACTGTCAGGGTTTGAGTGGATGTCCTTAAGCGTAACTATTCCGATAATTTTTAAATCTTCATCCATAACAGCAAGATATTCAAATTCTCTTAGCCAAATGGATATATCCCTTGTATCTTCTAAAACGGATGCGCTTTTGTAGTTACGGTCAATAAGATTATTTATTTTCATAGTATGATTTAGGCACTCAAAAAATAATGGCGCAGGCAAAACTTGTTTGTTTAGAGGTACTGGTATACCTGAACACGAAAACAAGCAAGCCCACACCATTGGCATGAGCGCTGTACTTATTCTCGTGTTCTTAAAAATTACCAGTTTTCTAAAACGAGCCGCATAACGCAATATCACAAAAATCTTTTCTCTTACTTCCACCCCTGGGGCAGATGTAACATGCTCAAAAATATATATTAAAGTTGATAACTGGTAATATTGACACCAAGCAAAGCCCTTAGAATGAAAATTTTATGCGCAGGCGTTAAAATTTACAGAAAAGTAACTTCCACAAAAACAGCACAAAACGCCAACGTTCCCGCCTAAGAGCAGGCGGTTTAAATGCTAATATAATTAGTATTTGCTACATTTGATTTATGGAAAATCATGTATTAGTGTCAAAGGAATGTTTAGCCGAATATAAGGATGGCGAGATCGGCTATTTTATTGCGCCCGAAATAGCATGTGGTTTTCCCTCACCCGCTACAGATAGCCTTGAAGTCAGATTATCAATTACTGATTTTTTTACCAGTAACCCTACGGCTACTTTTTTCGGCAGGGCAGTAGGCACCTCATTAGAGGGAATTGGTATTTCGGATGGTGATATACTGGTTATTGACAGATCGCTTCGACCCATGAGTAACGATATTATTGTTATGACCTATGACGGTGGATTTACGGCCAAGAAAGTTTTTCAGAATGGCAAGCAGGTTTTTTTGATATCTGAAAATCCAAATTACCCACCGTTAGAAGTGACCGACCCTGATAATTTGGTTGTGTGGGGCGTGGTAAGTAAGGTAATTAAAGACCCTCGATCTGGTATTAAAAATAGATACGGACATATAAGAAAGGTTATATGTGTAATCGGAAATTAACAATGTCAAATTTCGGAAAATAAGGATGTAC
>DALYUO010000001.1:97896-101711 GCA_031981225.1 Pararcticibacter sp. | reverse complement strand
CAAAAATTGGAGACGAAGATCCCGACCAGTGTTACCAGCAACGCTAACAGGTGTTTGTTTTTTTCCGGATTGAAGCCATTGAGCTGACAAAAGCTTTTTTCCGTTGTACATCTCCTTCAATATCATTCCCCGTTCTCCGAAGCCTGTAAAGAACAATGCGTCTTCTTCCTTGCTTGCTGTATTTCTGAATGCTACAGTCCAAAATCGTTGTCCAGCAGGCATATCGGCCTGCCGGCTTAGAAGTGTAGTATAGTATTCGGCCGATGTGGTATCTCCATTGACATTTCGGGCCAGGAACCTGATTAAATAATATCCCGAAGAGATATTTTTCAGCTTACTGAATACGACAAAAGCTGGTTGTTCTTCAGTTATGCTAATACTGTCCTTAAAAAGCATTTTTTTTGCCTTTTGATCATTTTGATCGTCGCTGTAGGAGTAAGAAGGGAAAACCCTCTCAAACTCATCCTTTTTCATAAGGGGCAGATCCGGCATACTCCAGAACCTCCGGCGAAAGATCTTTTCGGGACCTTTGACCTCATATAGTTCAGCAGTTATCTTCCCCCCCTGTGGATGGCCATTTAAAGTACTTAAGCTAACTGGGATCTTTACACTGTCTGTCACAGAAATAAGCGGATCAACCAACGCAGCTACTCTTATTGCACGATCTCCTATTGTAACAAAAATAAGCCATGAACTTGTTTCTCCGTCAGGCGATGTTACCGTTATGGTAATATTATAAGTATAAACAGCGCCAGGATATGCCTCCTGCTTATCAATTTTAGCCCGGAAGGGAATGGCAAATTCTCCTTCTTTGTTACTTCGCACTGAGTCTGTTGTGACTGTGACTAAATTGAATAAAGGCCTTCCGTTTCTTACACCCCCATACCTGTGGTAGTCGCCCCAGGTATTACTCCTCTCAATCTTGTAACTTATCCTGGCATTAGAAATTCTATACGATGCATATGCTTGTACATACCCTCTTACAGTTACCGAATCGTTAAACCTGTATATTTTTTCAACAGGAGAAAACTTCAAAGAATAAGTCGGCCGTTTATATTCTTCTACGCTAAACCGTGAAACGCCATGTCCTGTTGAAATATTATAGGGTCCGTTAGAGGTGACCTCAGGGAGAATAAAAGCCCCACTAAAAGAGCCGAACTCGTTAGTAATGATATTATCCAGCTTATCGACAACTCCATTATTAGCGTCCCGCAACTCTATCTGCAATGTCTTTTGAGAAACCAAAGCGGAAGTATCTCCGGAACGTGCCATTTCTATTCCTCTAAAATAAACAATCTGTCCCGGCCTGTAAACTTTCCGGTCGGTAAACAATGCAGAAAGAAATTCGGTTTGAGGATTGGCAAACTCGTGGGGATTCGACTGATAAAAATGCAACTCTCTCTTAACAAGGGTATCTCTATTCCTGACAATCTGTATTCCATAGTTTCCTTTTTCGCCTGTAAAATAAGCGCTCCCTTGTTTATCTGTTAGCGCGGAAGAAAATGTTCCTGATTTGCGTGAGGAAGCACCGGCACTATCCAAACTGACAATCACAGAAGCGAGCGGGTGTCCCTTCTTTCTGTCGGCTACCAGTATTTCCCATTTTTCGTTTCCGGTGAATCTGGTTGTAAAAGCGAGATTTGATACAATAAGCGGCGCACATTGAATAAGGGCAGAGTCGGGAGAGTCGGCGTCACGACATACCATAAGATAGGCGCCGGGCTTAAAGGGGCCAATTTTTAATTCAGTTCGATGCTCTTTGTAATCTTCCGGGTCGGGAAGCCCGATGTGATTATGTTGCACAAGCTGACTTTTTTCAACTACTTCAGCAATCCGCTTTCTATTCAAACGTTTATCCCCCGTACGCGTAACAGAATCATAATCTCCGAAACTAATTTTATATAAGCTTAACAGAACAGCTTTAACATTCCTGTAAGAAACTGAAGCCAGCAAATTCTCTCCCGGTAAATTAAACTCTTCTGCAGCACAGGAAAGATCTTTACGGAGAACTTCTGCCGAAAGTTTATCGGCCAGTCTGGCAGATCTAGAACCGGGATAGCTTGTTGAAGCTAATCTGGCGAATTCAAGTGCAAAACCAAGGCTGTCCTTATAACGGTATTCATTGGCTAGGCTGTAGAATGCATCCGCAGCCACCACACCTGACTTATCTGAAAATGCAATGTGCTTAAGCGTTTTCAGGTATAAGATGTCTTTTTCCTTCAGACTTGTATTGTATTTCAAACACTCCAGCCGTCTCATATTCAGGTGTGCAGCAGCAATGGTGCGGCCATTTGTAAGATGCAATCTTTCGGCCTGCTGCAACAGTTTGAAACCTGTATAAAAAGCCGATAAGGTATCGTTCGACGAAATAGCTATATTTCCAAACACGTTACTTGCAGCAAACAAGCGAGGATCATCAAGCGAAAAGGCAAATCGCGACGATGACGCCTGGTAGTCAAGGAAGAAATCGAGTGCACGATGAAGAAGAATGTCATATAAGGTTGGCCTGACTTCAAGCCTCGTAGTGTCGCCTGCGAGTACATTGTTAAAGATATTAACAGGAGTATTCAGCAATAGCTCTCTTTGAGATAAGGATTCTTTGAACCATTTTGAAGCTGTGTCAGCGATACTTCTGAGACCCCATGTCGCTATATCCTTCTGAACTTTATCAACATGGCTTCTTGACCTGATCCTGTATCGGTTAACCTGGTAATATCTCCAGTACGTCTGGGCGAGAACAGACTGAAGTACCGGTTTTAGAGGAAACTCCGACTCCTTTATGTCGGATTTCAACGAATCAATCACTGGCATTACTGCGTCCTGATCCAGATAATTTTGAAAGGCTACCCGAAATAATACAGCCTTTATTTGCCACGCTGGTTGTTTCTGCCGTTTGCCAAGCTGCTCCAGCTCTTCTGCCTTTTTTAATGCTGACCTGATCAGGCCGACGTTGGCCAGGGAATCAATTTTAAAAACAAGATCTTCATATAAGAAAGTACGCTGTGCCCTGGCCGGAGTGTTGATACACCATGTCGCAATCAGACAAAGCAGTAACGATTTAAAAAAAGTTAGCCTAAAGGAATAGTGAGGCATTGTCGAAGGTTTATTTTTAAGATAATATTACGGACAAAAATCCATAAATTTTCTTAAATAAACTGCTTAAATAATACCATGCAACGACCCGCCCCTCTCTCCTAAACGGTCTACCCTTTTTTCCACTTCCGGATCTTTAATCAGCTCGGGTGCATGATGAGGTTTCTTGCGGGCATCAATAATAAGAGGCCCGCGGCATCCCCAGTGTTTATGCTCTGTAAAGCTGTTTATTCCATAAATGTCGTTGGCCGGATTGCTGCGCGTAAACGTGATCCAAACCAGGTTATTAACTGAGGCAGCGGTAAAGGAAGCATCGTCGCATAAGACAATCAGCGCCAACCCTTTTAAATCGACCGACCTGAGATGTTCGTTCAAAACGGCTATAGCTTTTTCTGTCTCTGCTTCGTTTATGTACGCAGGCGCCTTAAGTGTAAGAACGCCCGGGATCGCCAGTCTGAAATCACTAAAGAGGTTCGGAATGGTAAATGATGAAGGAACTTCCTTCCATAACTCCCTCCTCTTTTCTCCGGCCGCTGCCAACACTACCTTAGACCCTGAATTCAGAGCACCTCCTGTGTAATCCAGCGTATCAATAGTAGTATTGGTATGAAAATGCAGGTCCCTTGCAAAATCAATTCTTTCGAGGACGTGGGTAAGGAATCGTTCTATATCATGCGTATGCAGTGTTGGATTATCTTCCTTCGCCGAGATGAAAAGGTATT
>DALYUO010000001.1:94743-97879 GCA_031981225.1 Pararcticibacter sp. | reverse complement strand
GACTAAGCTGGTTTTTTCCAAGGATATGATTGGCAATGGTGAGGATCTCCTGGGGTGTACGCTCTTTGAGGTAAGGCGTATACCTCTCACTTCCGATAGCAAAAAGCAGGGGGTGCACACCTGCAGCATCTACGGCATTTACCTCATGTAGCCCGGGGATTTCCTTTGGCAGTGCCGATCCGGTAATTTCATGAATGAGGGCGCCGAAGCTTGTATCCTCCTGGGGAGGCCGGCCTACAACGGTGAATGACCAGATTGGATTTTTCCGGTGATATACGTTATGCACCTTCATCAATGGAAATGGATGTGCAAGACTATAATATCCGAGGTGATCGCCGAAGGGACCTTCCGGTTTGTTTTCATGGGGATATACTGTCCCCGTGATTACAAAATCGGCGTCTGAAGAAATGCAGAAGCCCTCTTCATCGTAGAAATAACGAAACCTTCGGTTTCCAAGAGCTCCGGCAAAGGTCATTTCAGAAAGTCCTTCGGGCAGTGGCATTACCGCGGAAAGCGGATGTGAGGGCGGTCCGCCGACAAAGATGCTTACCTTGAGAGGTTGTCCCTTGGCATTGGCCTTCGTTTGGTGCACTCCTATTCCCCTGTGCAATTGATAATGCAAGCCAATCTCCTTGTCCTGCATGTAGTCATTGCCGCCAAGCTGGATACGATACATTCCGAGATTGGCATTCATAATGCCCGGTTTATCGGCATCTTCGGTGTATACCTGCGGCATGGTCACGAAGGGTCCGCCGTCCATTGGCCAGTTCACTATCTGTGGAAGGTCGCTGATCTTCGTCCTCCCGAAGTTTATGGGTGCGTTCCGGCTCCCTTTGAGAGGTAAAGCCGAAAGCGCTGTCATAGCAACGTTCAGATATCCGAAGGGATTCTTAACAGCCTTAACGGGATCGGTTTTCAGGTCGACAAGAACCTTTATCTTCTCAAGCGTATCACGAAAGATGAACTTCGACCGTTCCAGTGTGCCAAACAGGTTAGATACAGCCGGAAAGCGACTGCCTTTAACGTTTTCGAAGTAAAGAGCAGGACCCTCATTCTCAAATACGCGAAGATGGATGGCTGCCATTTCGAGATACGGATCAACCTCTTCTTTTATCCTGATTAAATGACCGTTTCTTTCAAGGTCGGCTACGCACGCTTCTAAACTTTGATATCCCATGAGAACTCAAAGGTAAAAGGTAAAAGCTGAAAGCTAAAGGTGGGAGACCAAATTTATTTAATTCGCCGTTTAACCTTTCGATATCAAAGGGGTTAAGTTCCGTCAGACTGCCTTGTTCAATTTCTTCTTAAGAGCTTCTATGGCCTTCTTCTCTGTGAGGAATGTAACATCGTATGGATCCAGCTCCGAAAGGTTCTTCCAGCGAAATGCTTGCCGGACTTTGTCGCCCTTATCAAAATCGAAAGGTAGATCGGAGATCCGCACGTCTAAGTCGGATGCAGGTTTTACCAGATAATAAACACTGATGATCTGACTTTCATTAAAAGCCGACTTCTCAAAAAAATCTGTGGTATAAAGATGTTCCGGAGCGTCTATCTCCATATTACATTCTTCAAGGAACTCCCGCTTCAGGCAGTCAATCAGGCCTTCGCCATACTCTAGTCCTCCTCCGGGAAACTTGGTGATATAAAAGCCTTCGTGTTCTTCGTCACTGAGAAGAATCTGTTCCTTATCGTTAATCAAAAGTCCGTATACACGAACGTTAAACAAAAACATGGCGCAAATGTAAAGAAATGCATCATAACGGAAGAGGTGTTTATTAATTAATACTCTTTTAACATTACGGTAATATGACAAAAAAAGGTATTGACATTCCGTTTTAGAGCCTTATATTTGTACTGATAAGGTTTAGGTGCCTCGACTACACTCATTGTAGCGGGGCTTTTTTTTTTGCTGCATATTTACAATTTCTCGCAAAGGTCGTTTGCACAATCACTCAGCTTAAATGCCAGCTCAGTAAGGAGTTTAACATTTTGGTCCGCCGTGTCCAGAAGAGCAAGCGATTCATCCGTCGGAAAATACAATGAACTTAAATGCTCGTCGGGCACCTCGCTAACACCATGTGACAAGGAATAACACAAGGTTAACAGATTGAATACGCTAAGATGGGTATATCCCATCACCTCATGTAACCAGAAATGATAATCATTCTCTGCACCTTGGCCATAATCAGGTATGTATTCACTACCCAGCCCGTTCTCCAATCCTTCATTCAGCTCTTTATCACTAATGTTATTGATATTTAAAAGGCTGTCGCCGTATTCCTCAATATCATACATCGCAGAAAGTATGATCTTTATGTTCTCATCGTCAAGAGCTTCAAGCAGAGCCACGTCGCCAGGGTACTCTTCTCCGTCTTCAAAAATGTCCTTAATATCTTTCAACTCATTATGCAAGGCGGCGTTTAATCCATATATAAAGAGCTCCCGGTAAACGGTACTTAACATGCAGGCTATATTAAGTACCTGATCCTTGTAATTAAATTTGTCGTCGTTCATCTATTAATCCGGCAGCAAATTTATTCTTTTTTATTTTCCTCCTTATTCTTTTCATAATAGCCGTTGAATGAAATCGGCTGCCTGTTATTGTCTGTTACTTGTACCGATCCATACCCACTTTCTGAAATGTAAAATGTTAATTGCTGAATATTATTTACATCCCGCGGTTTAATTACAATATCCCATCCGCTCTTTTTCTTATTACTGACAGTATATTGAAAATCTTTTGAAGTAAAACGGATCCCTCCTTCAGAAGGATTCATTGGTGCAGTATAAGCCCTCCCGAAGTATGGAAGAAAACAAATTACAGTATCCTTTTTTACCTGAACGTCGTATTCGGATGTTAGTTGAAAAGAACTTCCCCCCATTGGCAGGGCGAACTGCGCTTTGAAAACAAAATCTTTTGAACTTACCATCTGTTTTATCTCAGCCGCTTTCCGTACTCTTTCCTCTTTTTTCGAATTTTGAGCATATACTTCGTTCAGCCCCGTGAAAATAACAAGCAATGACAACATCACTTTGTAATTCAGAAATCTATTCCTTTTCATGATTATTTGGTTTTGGTTTTACTGTTAAATATACTCTAATTTACAATATGTTATAGAACGAATCAATAGGTGAT
>DALYUO010000001.1:94262-94733 GCA_031981225.1 Pararcticibacter sp. | reverse complement strand
ATAGCAGACATGAGATGTGAGATATTAGACATGAGGAATGATTTTTGATATCTGAATTTTAACTCTTGTTCTTGATTCATGTTTCTAAAACATGATCCTCGTCACTTAAATTGACAAAAGATTTGCTTTTGGTTAATTTTGCATACATTCTTTAATCCGGTCACAGGATTAATTACAACTTCAATTGCTAAAGTGGCCATTCTTAACCTGGCCAGTTTTATTTATCAATAGTGAAACGAAAAATAAAATATTACCGTCTGCTTTGGTTGAAACATGACCTACCAGCAGGACTCTCTGTCTTCTTTGTTGCGCTTCCGCTTTGTTTAGGTATTGCATTGGCTTCGGGAGCCCCTGTATACGCAGGAATCCTTTCGGGGATAATCGGCGGACTAGTGGTTTCCCTCATAAGCGGCTCATCATTAAGTGTTTCTGGACCTGCTGCGGGGTTAACCACTCTCGTAGCAGCGTCTA
>DALYUO010000001.1:92387-94252 GCA_031981225.1 Pararcticibacter sp. | reverse complement strand
ATTATTTCACTGGGCGATTACAAAATATTCTTGCTAGCTGTAATGGTTGCAGGACTGTTTCAGCTTCTTCTGGGTCTTTTAAAACTGGGCAGTATCGCTAATTATTTTCCTTCATCAGTTATAAAAGGAATGTTAGCAGCCATTGGAATCATCCTTATGTCCAAGCAAATACCCCTGGCTATCGGTTACGACCAGCCCGATTTCTGGACGAGCGGCTTCCTGCGTTTGTTTTCCAGCGAGAACTTCTTCGGAAATTTTAACAATTTTAACCTGCACATACGGCGGGGAGCTGTACTCATCACCATAATCTCATTGACTACACTCATTTTGCTTCAGCAACCATGGGCAAAGAAGCTAAAAATAGTACCGGCTCCGTTGCTGGTTGTTATATTTGGAATCGTTGTAAATCTGCTTCTTACTCACGTAAATTCCGGCTTTTCACTTAAGCCTAACCAACTCGTAAATATTCCTTCCAATATTTTTGCAGATATCTCTTTCCCTGATTTCTCAAAGCTCTTTTCTAATACAGAGATCTGGAAAGACGGATTAATCATTGGCCTTCTAGCAACGTTAGAAACCCTGCTTTGCGTAGAAGCGGTCGACAAACTTGATAAGCATAACCGAATTACCCCGGTTAATCGTGAGCTGATAGCACAGGGAATCGGCAATATGACATGCGGACTTCTGGGTGCCATCCCTATGACTGCTGTTGTAGTGCGGGGAGCAGCCAACGCAGATGCGGGCGGCAGAACAAAATTCTCTGCATTTACTCATGGCGTCTTTCTTTTGCTTGCAGTGGTGCTTATTCCCTTTCTATTGCGGATGATTCCCTATGCTTCGCTGGCCGGCATACTGTTAATTACTGGTTATAATCTCACCAAACCCAAGCTCTTCATCAATATGTGGGGACTGGGATGGAAACAGTTTTTTCCGTTTATTCTCACCATTATTGTAATCCTCGCTACTGATCTGCTGATCGGTGTGACTATTGGCCTTTTGATATCAATTTACTTTATTGTTCTTAATAACTTCCGTGTTGAATATAAGGTCACAAAAACGAAGCAACATCAGACTGAAGTTCACGTGATAAAGCTCAATTCCAATGTTACGTTTCTTAACAAAGTGAACCTGAGGAAAACGCTTGACAGCATCGCTCCATATAGCGTTCTTACGATCGATGGAAGTGACTGTAACTTCATTGATTACGACATCTTAGAGATTATCAGTGAATTTGAAACCAAAGCCCACGACCGCCATATTGAGGTGCATTTGCAGGGAATTGAAAGAGTAAACATCACAGCCGTACATTAAGCATATTTCATCCCACGCAGCGACGCTAATTAAATACTGCCGCTGCCATTTTTATCCACTCTTTTGACTTTATAGACGGACTTTATTTAGCGGCACGTAAACGTCCCAAAAATCGCAGGCCCTTTAAGTTCATGCCTCCCTTGTCGGCGTAAACCCGTACTTTGTTTACCCCTTTAATTAAACGAACATTTTTAAATTCTAAAGACTTCCAGTTCTTTAAATTTTCAGCAACAGGAATCTGAGCATTTGGAGCGAGCCTTTTGCCGTTAACAATAAGAGAGAGTTTTCCGGTATCAGTCGGGGCTGCAATATTCAGATGAACATTATAGCTACCTGCCTTTTCCACTTCAATAGTATACTGAAGCCATTCCCCATCTTCAATATCACTCACATAATATTTCTCATAGCTGCTTGAGTCACGCCTGATATCCACACCGTCATTTCGATAGACGCCACCACGGTTCCCTCTCCCGTCCTGACCCGATACACGGTAATTAGCAGTATCCTTATCAAAATAGGCAAAACCGTTTCTTCCAAGATCATAATCTACAGCT
>DALYUO010000001.1:84342-92377 GCA_031981225.1 Pararcticibacter sp. | reverse complement strand
CATGGCATCAATTACGTCCCGATGAACCACATTATTCCGGATCTTGAGCGCGGAAACCAACTCCATTAGCCCGCTGTAAGCATCGCTTTCACCTGGTTTGTTACCTGTTCCATTCCAATATTTTACTACCCTGTCATAGTTAGGATTAGATTTCACTTCAAGGGGGTTGTTAATACCAATCTTCTTTAAGGGCCACCATGACCAGCCTATATTGTTGGTTTCCAGCAAGCGAATAGCATCAGTAAACCACACATTCGAATTTTCGCCCGTTTCGCCCAGCCACACCGGAATATTATATTTTTCCCGGGTTTCAAGGAATCCTTTTATCGACCCTAAATCGTTAAAATTCCAGTACTTATGATAGCTTAATACCATGTTGTTATCCCATTGCGGTAAAACTCCCCTGTAGTTATTACCCCAGCCGTTTCCTTCAATAATGATAAGGTGATTTTTATCAACTTCACGAATCGCCTTCGTGATATCCACCATAAGCTTTCTCAATGGCCCGTTTGTTGGTTCTCCCGTTCCATTTTTATCTTTTTCCGGATCAGTAAAACCCCAGTTTGGTTCATTAATAATGTCATATCCACCTACCCACTGTTCACTTACGTACCGCTCTGCCAGCTTCCTCCATAAAGCAACAGTCTTTTGCTGGTTTGCTTCACTATCCCACAGCGAAGGTTTTGAAGGATCACGGTCCGAGATATTCAGATCGTTCCCCTGGCCTCCCGACGCAGCATGCAAATCAAGGATAAGGTACATCTGATTTGCCTTGCACCATGACAACAGGCTGTCAGTCATGGCAAACCCTTTATCAAGCCAGGTATTCACTCCTTTCACAGGCTCCTTTTCTAGTGGTAGAGTATAAAGGTTATAGTGCATGGGTAGGCGAATCGAGTTAAAACCCCAGGCCTTCATCGAATCGACATCGGCCTTCGTGGTATGATTCAATAGCCACGATTCGTAAAATTCATCTGCCTGCTTTTTACCAATGAGTTCCTCAATTCTTTGCCTGATCCTATACTGCTGGCCATCCCTGTTAACCTTCAACATGTACCCTTCTTGTAACATCCATCCGCCAAGTCCTATACCACGAAGTAATACATTCTCTCCTTTCCCGTTAATTATCTTTTGGCCGTCAGCTCTTAAGAAGCCCTGACCAAGGGCCGTACCGTAAAAAAGGAAGTGTGTTAAAAAAAATATACAAGATACCAGTATAACCCTGCGGTCAAGTAGTTGTGTTTTATCTGAAGTGGTGTACATTATTATTGAACTTAAAACTTTCACTGTGAAGGCGAATAGCCTGAACTCATTGCTGCGATAAATCTAACACAATTGCAGCAGTTTTGGCGACAGTTTTCTAACACTGACACACTTATTTGAACACTACCAAAAGCCTCGCAAAAGCGTTTGAAAAGCGCAACCATACCGAAGACACCCCGCCAACTACCAACTGAAATAGCTAGCTATATATCCACTTTCATACCGTCAAACGCACATTCAGCATCAATCTGATCTATATTATTCAGCATTTCGTTATCAAAATGAGTGAGGATGATTTTTTTACATGTTAGACCGGGCAGCCTCGACTTCAAACTCTGATAATTCATGTGCCCTCTAACCTGAAGATTGAAAAAGTTACATTCACAAATGAAAAGATCGGCATCTGCACTAAGAGGAATCAGATTGTCAGTCCACTCGGTATCACCTGAATAACTGATGATCTTATCAGCAATATGTATACGTAAACCATGTGGAAATGAGGCTTCTGAATGAATAACTGGATAAGCTTGTACCTTAAGCCCTCCGGTGACAATAGTTTCGAAGGGCTGATACTCCAAAAAGCTGATATTGAGTTTATCCAGCACTTCGGTTCCAGGATAAAGTAGCGAGAGAAGCTGACTAACCTTATCCTTACACCTCGCGGGACTGACAATAGTGATTGGCTTTTCACGTCTGTATACGGCAGCTTCGAGGAGAAAAAAGGACAGTCCAGCGAAGTGGTCGCCATGAAAATGAGTAATGAGGATGGTACCGATATCGTTAGTATCTATACCGTTCATTTTCAAGCCAGGGATGGAACTCGCACCGCAGTCAATTAGAAATCCAAAATCTGGCGCCTTAACGTAAAAACAAGTACTTAACCTCCCTCCGCTGCCAAAAGCGTCACCGGTTCCTATAAATGTCAATTTAATTTCTGCCATTGTCGTTGTAACTCGTTATAAGGACTTTATGTTCAATATTCTATTTGCACTGACTGAACGCTTCCAGATACTTATCTATATACTCCCTCTTTGCTTTTGATTTATACTGCATAATATAACGGGGATGCTCAAGGGCGATAATACTTTTGAAAAATTTGTGTTCATCGTTTAGCTTCCTGAGAACGGCTTCGTTCCTGCCCGTACCAAAACAAAAACAAATATCTGTTTCAAAGCCAATATCGATCTGTTTTCGGATATTCTCGATTATAAACGGGTAAACAGCATTCTGTAATTCTTTATTATCGTAGTAATTATAATTGGTTTCCCTGCCATTCGCCCCTCTGATAGTAAATCCAAGGGGAAATACGGAATGAATATAAAACCTGTGATAAAAGGCTGCTACTCCGCCAAATGCTTCAATCATATCATAAATAAACTCCGACGAAGGCTCGTGAGTCTTCGGTCCGGGAAATGCGATTCCGCATCTGGATATCAATCTTTTGGGATCAGTAAATGAAACCCCGGTAGTTCCAGAGCCGAACCTTCCAGGGTTGATGCCAAGTATTAAATGCCGCGGATGATTATCGTTATAGTACTTGCGATAGAATTCGGTAGAAGCCGCGAGGGCAACTTCGTTTTGCTTATAAGGATTCATAATGGAAATCCCATCAGGTAAAGGTCCAGTATATTCAAGTTGATTGTTATACTCAATAATATTATCGGCAAAAGTTATCATCGTCTCTTCCTGGTTTCAATTCTAAATTAGAATGCATTAAATCTTATCAGAGGTTATAAATATACTTAACGGAGCGTTTATTGGGGCGTCCGAGGATCTGAAGCACGGATCAAAATTAAATTATATAGAATTATTCTAAATAATTTGGTGTTTTAATTACAATCCCATTACTTTGCACTGTTTGTAATTATTCTAAATAAAGCATATTAATACATGGTAGTGCCTGAAGGTTTCCAGTGGCAGACCGAAGCTCTATGAATTACTGTTTAGCATAGCATATAAAATTCTGATCCCTAATGACTGTAAAAAAGATAATAGGCAAATTGCATCTTTGGCTCGGACTTACGTTCCTCAATAGCGGTTTATTTTAGCTTAGAACCAGAACAGTATTATTATACTGTGTTCATCAATCCTTACAGCGGTGAAGTGCTAAAGGTAAAGAATATGGCTGACGACTTCTTCCGGATAGTCATCAATGGCCATTATTACCTCTGGCTCCCACCTCATATCGGTCAGCCAATCCTTGCTACAGGTACCCTTATTTTTGCGATCATGATGATAACGGGCATTATTCTTTGGTGGCCCCGGCATAAAAAAGCGCTGAAACAGCGCTTTTTTATAAAATGGAATGCAAGATGGCGAAGGGTAAACTACGACATGCATAATGTACTGGGCTTTTACATGACCTGGATAGCCCTGTTTCTCGCCTTATCAGGGTTGGTAATGGGCTTTCAATGGTTTTCAAAATCCGTTTACTGGATTGCATCAGGTGGCAAGCAGCAGGTTCAGTACACAGAAACATTTTCCGACATTACTAAGATTCCTGTAGCAGCCACCGGCACTCCCGCAGTCGACAGACTATGGATGAAAACGATGAAGGAAAATCCGCAGTTTAAGGGCGTTATTGATGTACATCCGCCCGAAAACAAAAAATCGGCCATTGAGATAGCGGTTAATCCCGACAGCGAAACTTACTGGAAAGCCGATTACCGTTACTACGACCAGCATACTTTAAAAGAAATTGAAGTGGATCATATCTATGGTAAATTTGCTAATGCAACGATAGCCGACAAGATCATCCGCATGAACTACGACATTCATGTTGGAGCAATTGGAGGACTGGCAGGAAAGACAATTGCTTTCTTTTCAAGCCTGATCGCATCAAGTCTTCCGATTACCGGTTTTCTGATCTGGCGGGGAAGGAAAAAGAAACGAAGGAAGGCAATTCACTCAATCGAAAAGGTCCAATTAGAGTCTGTGCTGCCCTCGTGAAGGAAGGGGAGCCTTTTCAAAACTTAACATAAAGATAACATCAAAAGATAACACATTTTCCGGGTTCAACTGTTGTACATGAGCGAGCTGCAAGATAAACAGCCTAAAAAAAACAGATGATTATGAACTTAAATTACTGGTTAATACTGCTTGTTCTGCTGATTGTTATTGTAGCCCTTATTTTCTTTTTAAAACGGAATGCAAAGGACGAGAAAGCACTCGGAAAAAAGCTCAACGCGTCTGAAATAACACCGGTCAAACATGATGAAAACGACGAAAATTTAACCTGATCAGGCTCAAGTCAGAGCAATTTCGTCAGTAAACATTCCAGAAGCTCTTCAAACCACTCTACTTTCCATTGAGTATCCCAATTTCATACGTTCGCCACAATCTCATCAGGCGAGTTTTTAACAGAACCCTTATTGTAAATTTTCATTTGATAGTCTTTTGCTTCACCTGTTGATTTATGTACCATTTAATATCACCTCCCTGAACTTCATATACACCGTATACACCGGGACAGCCGTCACTGCAAATAGAGCCTGTCAACCGGCATAGCGATTAAGGTACCGATTGCTGCAGAGCAGGCATTAATTTATGCTAAGCTAACAATGAAATAACATCGGCCAGTTACCTTGCACCGAAGTCAGTGCTATGGAATATAGAAGTTCAGGTAACTATTTATTAACCATTACTCCGATACTGAATTCAGCTGAAACCAGGTACAATAAAAAGGGGTTAATTATGAAAACCGGTGTAATGACAAAGATTAAAGTAGCCTTTTTTGCTGAAATACTGATTGAAGATTTCGATGGTGCCTCACGCACGATGTTTCAAATCATCAAAAGAATACCACCTGAAGAATTTGAATTTCTTTTCATTTGCGGAACAGGCCCCGATCAGCTTTACGGATTTGATTGTATCCGCACGCCTACCATTACTTTACCGGTTAACCACACTTATAAGATGGCCCTGCCCACTCTTGCCCAGAACAGGATTAAGACGAAACTGCAGGAATTTGCACCAGACATCATTCATATTGCTACTCCTTCTATCCTTGGTAATTTTGCTCTGAAGTATGCCCGCCGCAGGCAGATACCAATTATATCAATTTATCATACTCACTTCATTTCGTATATCGATTATTACTTTAAACATGCCCCCTTCCTTATCAGCACAGCCAAATCACTGGTAGCCGACAGTCAAAAAAACTTCTACAATCAGTGCGACATCGTGTATGTTCCTTCCGAGAGTATTTCATCTGAACTAGTTGAAATGGGAATTGATGAGCAGCTCCTGAAGCTTTGGAAAAGAGGACTGGATGCGAATTTGTTCTCGCCTGAAAAAAAGAACTTTAAGGTGCTACACAAGATAACGGGAAATAATGATCCCTGCATTCTATTTGCCAGCCGCCTTGTTTGGGAGAAGAACCTGGAGACCTTGTTTGAAATATATGATGAAATCACTGAAAAGGGCATCGCCGTAAACCTGCTGGTAGCCGGGGACGGAATAGCACGAAAAGCATGTGAAGACCGTATGCCGGAGGCTTTCTTCCTGGGGCATAAGGACCATCAGGAGTTGGCGGTAATATATGCTTCAGCAGATATTTTTCTGTTTCCGTCTGTTTCCGAAACGTATGGTAATGTTGTACTTGAAACCATGGCTTCCGGACTTCCGTGCGTCATAGCCAATGGAGGAGGTTCAGCAGACTTTATTAAGCAAGGCGTCAACGGATTTAAATGTGAACCCTATAATGCAGCCGATTATGCACAAAAAATCATAATCCTGCTCAGTGATAAGGGTCTCAAAGACCGGTTTGTTACTGAAGGTTTAGCCTTAAGCAAGGAATGCAATTGGGAACAACTCGTAAAAATTTATTTCGACGACCTCATAAAACTATCAGAACACTACGTGCTCGCTGCTGTTTAATGATGCCGATGAAGTATATAAAAGCCATTATTGCCATTACAATTATTATTTCGGTGTCGATCTTTATTCAGGCGACTGATTATAAAGAAGTGATTACAAGTGTAAGGGAGGTTGGCTCTAACTTCATCATCCTGATCCTCACAACAGGGGCTGCCTATATGCTTGGCACCTTAAGCTGGAAATATTCTATGGGCAAACAGATGGCAGATATTTCACTCGGCCGACTTTTTCTTATCCGCCATGCAGGTGAAACAATAAGCCTTCTTAACCCGATGGGGATCGTAGGCGGCGAAGCGGCAAAAGTACAGTTACTGGCACCTTATATTGAGAGTAAAAAAGCAATTTTTGCCTCTATCATCATCTCACGGGCGATAATGATTTTCACACAGCTGATCTTGTTTGTCGCAACCGCCGCCTTTCTTTTCATACAAGATGTAAAGCTCAACACCCTTGACTTCGATGTAAAAAAGTGGTTTATCCCCGCTGTATCTGCAACCGGGGCGCTTATTTTTATGCTTTTGGTGATGCTCAGGCACAAAACGATATTGAATGTAATTATTCAAAAGGCAAAACTCGGTCGCCTGCTAATCGTTAAAACCAAGGTATTAGGACTTAAACTAAAGGACGTATATGCTGAAATCATTAAATTATGCACATACAGCAGAAAGGCGGTCATGCTGGCGATTGTTTTTGCTCTTCTTCACTGGATCGCCGGCGCCCTCGAATTTTACCTCATACTCCAGTTTTTAGGAGTGAAAGTCAGCGTTCTGCAGGCCATTCTGATTGACATGGGCGTCATCTTTTTTAAGGCTGCAGGCGCTTTTATACCTGGTCAAATTGGCATTGAAGAACTTGGCAATAAGATGATGCTTTCTGTAGTAGGGGTGCACGATGCCGGAATATGGATCACCGCCTCCATCTTAAGACGTTCTCGCCAGCTGGTTTGGATTGCTTTTGGAATATGTATCTATCTTTTTCTCTATAAAATCCGACTCTCAACCCCCGACAAACCCAATGGAAGTGCTCTTTGTAAGTCATAAATACCCTCCTTCTATCGGCGGAATGGAAAAACAGAGCTATGAACTGATCAAGGGCGTAGGGCTGTATACTAAAGTGCATACTATTGTGTTTGACGGAAAAGGAAGCCGGTTCGGATTTTTCATTCGTCTTAACAGACGAATTATAAACATGTGTAAAGAGAACCCGGAGATCTCCGTTATACACTTCAACGATGCCCTGATCGGTGCATGGAGCCTTACACACCGCGGATACAGCAATCTAAAACGTACATTGACTGTTCATGGGCTGGATATAGTGTTCCCCTCTTCCCTTTATCAACGTTTTGTGCTCCCAAAGTTTAACAAATTTGATCTAATCGTTGCTGTCAGCCAGGCTACAGCCGATGCGTGTACAAGCAGGGGCATTGCTGCTGATAAAATTACAGTCGTAAATAATGGGATCGATACGACACCGGATTTACCTGTAGCAAGGACAGATGCAGACCTGCTCCTTCAAAAAAAATTCCAGGTGAACTGCACCGGAAAACGGATCCTCATATCGATGGGAAGGCAGGTGAAGCGCAAAGGTTTTTCATGGTTCCTTCAACATGTAGTTCCCGGATTGCATGAGGATTTTATTTATTTGATAGTCGGGCCGGCGATAAGTCCCTCTGATCCCACAGCCCGCTTGCTGAAATTAATGCCTGGCGCGATCAGAAACCTTATCGAATTATTTCTCGGGTTTCCATCTGATGCAAAAGCTATCAGGAGCATCTTCGAGGATTCGCTTATATCTGCGAAGGCTAAGCTTTTAGGACGGCTGTCTGCTGCCGATATCAGGATCCTTCTGAGTGCTGCCGAGGCTTTTGTAATGCCTAATATAAAGGTAAAAGGCG
>DALYUO010000001.1:82462-84332 GCA_031981225.1 Pararcticibacter sp. | reverse complement strand
CGTATGTCTGGAGGCATCATTGCAGGGTACTAAGGTAATTGCGTCTGATATAGAAGGGATAAGGGATGCGGTTCACAACAAAAGAAACGGATATCTTTTGCCTTCTGGTGACGCTGCTATATGGACCAGTACTTTGAATCAGTTGATTACGCATCCTGAAACAATAAGGTTGCGAAGAGAAGATGTTGCGAAATACACCCGGCAATACTTCAGCCTTGAAAAAATGGCACGGTCATACTTCTCGCTGTTTCGACAAATTAGCAATATGTAAATCACATAAAGTCAACACAAACTTAACATAAACATAACACCCGCAACGAAACATGCTTTAGCGGATTCCGTTTCAAGTGTAAGAATTATAACAGAAAAAGCTTACCACGGACACGTTTGATTGCGTCGCCCGGCTTTGCTATGGAACATAACAAAAACAAGAAAGAGTAAAGGCATGAGATCAAAGAAAGGTAAGTTTTTAAACATAGCGCGCTTTGTTTTCGTGTTGCTCCCTGCATATCTTATTTCCTGTAACAGTGCTAATGATAAGGCAACCGGTCTGATTGGCGCAGGAAGCAGTTTTGTATATCCTCTTTTTTCTACTATGTTCTCTGAGTACCATAATCAGTACCGCGTACAGGTCAATTACCAGTCTATTGGTTCTGGGGGCGGCATCCTTCAGTTAACGAACAAAACCATAGACTTCGGCGCCAGTGATGCTCCCGTTAACGAAGAGCAGGAAAAAAACCTCGAAGTGCCAGTATTACATGTACCAGTGTGTATTGGAGCAACAGTCATCAGCTATAATATACCGGGAGTGAAAGACACTTTAAATCTCTCACCGGAAGTACTGGCTGATATTTTTTTAGGTAAAGTTGAACAATGGAATGATCCCTCTATCAGAAGGGATAATCCCGAAATATCACTTCCCAACCAGATGATCACTGTGGTACACCGCTCCGACGGAAGTGGCACATCATTTATCTTCACAGATTACCTTACCAAGGTTAGTAGCGAGTGGAAAGAAAAAGTAGGAAGAGGAACTGCTGTAAACTGGCCGGCTGGGCTGGGTGGTAAAGGGAATGAAGGTGTAGCCGGATTGATTAAAAACTCTCCCGGCAGCATAGGATACGTCGAACTCTCTTATGCTCTTGAGAATAAGATGGGTGTTGCACGGATTAAGAATCTTTCAGGCCGGTACATTTCGCCAACCATCAGCTCTATCGCAGCAGCAGCCGATATTGAACTGCCGGCAGATGCTAAAGCCTCTATTACGCAGACCCCGGCCCCTGAGGGATATCCTTTATCCAGCTTTTCGTGGGCGCTGATCTATAAGGAGCAGAAGTACAAAGGCCGGAGCAGGCAAAAAGCGGAGGAGTTGCTACGCTTGCTATGGTGGTGTACTCACGAAGGGCAGCAATACAATGAGCCGCTCCACTATGCTCCACTACATGGACAGGCATTAAAGGTAACAGAAAAGATTTTGCGGTCGGCTACCTACGACGGACAACCTATATCCGCACTTATAAATAAATAAAAGACGGTCAAACGTCAGTAATAAAGACAAAAAGGGCACGGATGGAAAAAGAAAAAATCAAGAAAGGAAAGAACGCCGGCAACTTCAGAGAGCTGTCGGGTACTTTATGGGACAATGAAAGCAAGGTTCTTTTACCCCTCGAAAGTCTTGATAAGCTCAGACTGCAGGAACGAAATTTCAAGGCGGGACTTTCTACCGCCTCCGCTCTGATCCTCGCGATAGTAACAGGCATCTTTATCACGCTGGTTATTGCATCTCTGCCTTCGATAAGAGCCACGGGCTTCGGCTTCTTTAGCGGAAGCACCTGGGACCCGGTAAAGAACATCTATGGCACCCTGCCCT
>DALYUO010000001.1:73373-82452 GCA_031981225.1 Pararcticibacter sp. | reverse complement strand
CCTTTCTTGCCGGCACGGTTATCACTTCCTTTTTAGCCCTGCTCATTTCAATCCCATTTTCGTTAGGTGTAAGTTTGTTCTTAGGAGAATACTATCCAAAGGGATGGTTCTCGTCGGCCTTACGCACGGCTGTCGACCTGATGGCAGGTATACCCTCGGTTATATATGGTTTCTGGGCCTTACTTATTCTGGTGCCGCTTGTACGAAGCTTAGAAACCGGCATTGGGGTACCGGCCTATGGAGTAAGTATCTTAACAGCGTCACTGGTCTTAGCAATTATGATCATTCCCTATTCTGCTTCTCTGGGACGTGAGGTGATCGCTATGGTGCCAAAGAACCTAAAGGAGGCAGCTTATGCCATGGGAGCTACCCGGTTCGAAATGATCAAAATGGTGGTGATCAGCTATTCGAAATCGGGACTGTTTGCTGCCACGCTCCTGTCTTTGGGAAGGGCATTAGGAGAAACGATGGCTGTGACAATGGTGATAGGAAACTCTTCTATATTGCCCAAAAGTCTGTTTGATCCAGGCAATACCATGGCCAGTGTAATTGCCAATGAATTTACCGAAGCAGCAAGTACTACTTATTTTTCGGCCCTGATTGAGCTTGGTCTTCTGCTCTTCCTCCTTACAGCTGTTATTAACATCGTCGGCAAATCGGTAATGAAGAAATTAAATGTAGTGAAATGAAAGAAACAGCAATAAGAAACAGGATATACAAAAACAACCTGATAAAGGGTTTAGTTATCACTTTTGCCCTTTTATGCGTTCTGCCGCTAATATCGGTACTTTTTTATATCATAAAACAAGGAATAGGCAGTATTAACTGGGATTTCCTGATAAATGTACCAAAGCCTGTCGGACAAGAAGGAGGAGGCATTGCGAACGCACTTGTGGGGAGTCTGATCATCGTGGGAATAGCGACTCTGATGGCTGTGCCGGTAGGTGTTGCCGGAGGGATTTATCTTCACGAAAACAAAAATACCCGGCTGGCTACATGGAGCCGGCTTTCGACCGATATCCTGATGGGGGTACCGTCTATTGTTATAGGGATCATTGCTTACTTCTGGATTGTAATGACCTTTGGCAGCTTTTCTGCATTTTCAGGAAGTGTGGCTTTAGCTATCATGATGCTGCCCGTAATTGTCCGGTCGACAGAAGAGACGCTATCACTCCTGCCCCGCCAGTTGAAAGAGGCTTCTTTTGCACTGGGAGTGCCCTATCATAAAACCATTATGAGGCTGGTTTTACCCTGTGCATTGAGCGGTATTGTCTCGGGCATTCTATTGTCTGTGGCACGGGTTGCCGGAGAAACAGCTCCGCTGCTCTTTACTTCATTCGGCAATGCTTACCTGAATACCCATCCTGGACAGCCAATGCAAAGCCTTCCATTGCTTATTTTCAACTATGCTACTAGTCCTTACGAAGACTGGCACAACTTAGCCTGGGGCGCATCCTTAATTCTTTTAGTCTGGATCCTGCTCATGAACTTTTTTACAAAACTTGCCATCAGAAAATGGAGAATTACATACTAAAAACTGAGAACCTTAACGCATACTTCGGAACAAACCATATAGTAAAAAATGTAAACGTTCAGTTTAAGCCAAATCACGTTGTCTCGGTAATGGGGCCATCGGGATGTGGAAAAACAACCTTTCTCAGATGCCTGAACAGAATGCATGAACTAACTCCCGGAACATACACAGAAGGTAAGATCCTGATGCATGGTAAAGATATCCAGGATTTACCACCCATACTGGTAAGATCGAAGATCGGCATGGTATTTCAGCAGCCAAACCCTTTTCCGAATATGAGCATTTACGATAACGTGATTGCAGGATATAAGCTAAACGGGGTTCAACTAAATAAAGATGACCGGGATCAGATTGTGCAGGATGCCCTTACCCGCGCTGCTCTGTGGGATGAAGTAAAAGATAAGCTCGGGCACCGTGGCGCCTTCATTTCCGGAGGGCAGCAACAGCGACTTTGTATAGCAAGGGCCATTGCCCTGAAGCCCGACGTTTTGTTAATGGACGAGCCTACTTCGGCTCTCGATCCTAAGTCGACAGCCCAAATAGAAGAACTGATACAAAAGTTAAAGCAAAACTAT
This sequence comes from Pararcticibacter sp., assembly GCA_031981225.1. Classification (GTDB taxonomy): domain Bacteria; phylum Bacteroidota; class Bacteroidia; order Sphingobacteriales; family Sphingobacteriaceae; genus Arcticibacter. The sequence continues at coordinate 80,343 of DALYUO010000001.1, read as the reverse complement.
ACGGTCATCGTAGTGACTCACAATATGCATCAGGCAAAGCGGATCAGCGACTATTCTGCTTTCTTCTTCTTAGGCGAGCTGGTAGAATATGGTGTAACCAAAGAAGTTTTCGACGGACCGGCCGATAAGCGAACAAGGGGATATATTTCCGGCGACTTCAGTTAGCGGCCTCCCGGAAATATTGCCGGCGAAATGGCTATTAGATAGCAAAATTATTTTGGTGGAGAATAATATGATTTAAACTTAACAAATTCTTATTACTAAACTCTTATTTTTGCATAAAACCACCGGGACAAATACAGCTAAAGAAAGAGGCATCTATTGATGCAGCCTCTTTCTTCAAAGAGCAGTGACATTCCATCCTTACTCATTCATTTCTTAGACAAACTTGTTACAATCCTCTTAATAGGTGCGATTTCGTGTTTGTAAAGGCCAAAAAGGCTAATAAATAGATATAGCAGATTAGCAGCATCTGAAATTGTGATCACAATCACGCAGCTAAGTGTATTAATTACACTAAGTTTTATCTACCTTTAAATTCTTAATTATAAACATTATGATACTTATAGCAGACGGAGGCTCAACCAAGACGCACTGGTGTCTTATTCAACAAAACAATAACTCAACAGATTTCCATTCAGAGGGTTATAACCCCTATTACGTTAATGAAAGCTATATCGTCCCTTCCTTAAGGGCCGCGCTTCCAGCTGGCCTTAACGTTGATGACGTGTCTGAGCTTTATTTTTATGGCGCAGGTGTTCACAATGAGGAAAAAGCAAATATCCTTAAGAATGCGTTTCAAACGGTATTCCCCGGCGCGGTGATCGCGATTGAACACGATTTGCTTGCAGCATGCAGGGCGCTTCTCGGTAACGAACCAGGGTTTGCGGCTATTTTAGGTACTGGCACGAACACCTGTATGTATAACGGAATCGAAGTTGCACATAATATCGACTCGGCTGCTTATATCCTGGGAGACGAAGGCAGTGGCTGTTACATGGGAAAAAAGCTCCTGAAAGACATTATACGGAATACAGTGCCTGCAGATATCAAAAAGAAGTTCGATGCGGCGTATAATCTCAGCGAGCATGAGATTATGGATAATATCTACACAAAGCCGCTTGCAAACCGATTTTGCGCAGGATTTACCAAATTCTTTGATGATAATATGAATAGCGAATATTGCAGGAACCTGATCAAATCTTCATTCAGGGATTTCTTCAGAGAGCTTGTTAGCCTATACCCCGGCTACAAAGAAGTAAAATTTAACTGTATCGGTTCTGTTGGATTCTATTTTCAAGACATACTCAAAGAGGTTGCCGGCGAATTCGGAATGGAAATTGGCGTCATACTCCAATCTCCTATTGCAGGATTAAAACAATACCATGCAATGCTCAATGAGGTGAAAGCCTAAAAAAGCTCCTACCCACCGGCAGGAAGTCTGACTGACCAGACGTCATTCCTGCCGGTGGATTCATAGAAGGCCCCTTCTGTCAAGCCTTTATCCCCGTTGCTTCAAGCATCAAATTGTGTAGCTCTGTATTTTTAACAAAGGGATTCAAAAGCTCGCTTCCCGGCCCGAACATTGCTACTTCGACATAATCGCCTGAGTGATCCATGCTACCCCAGCCTACTGAAGTATACTTCGTTTGAATCTCCGCCAATTCCCTGAAAGGAAGTTTATATGGGTTATAAATCCCATCAGCATCAGCCGTCGAAAAGTGCTTTAAAAGAGCTGACGCCTCCTCTTTCGTAACGACAATTCCCTGCGCCGCTTCAATACGCTCTATCAGACGGGTTATGGTAAATGACCTGTCAACACCTTTTAATATCCACTCATTAGTGTGTTTAAAGCGCTGGATCTTATCAAAATTCTCGTTTGCCTTACCGCCGGAGAATAAACCAGGGTTAGCGTTCCCGTGATCCGTCGTAATAATTACCAGGGTCTCCTGATCCTTTTCGGCAAAGTCCATCGCCACCTTTATGGCATCATCAAAGGCTATTTGATCGTAGAGCAAGGCTCCTACATCATTCGCATGTGCACTCCAGTCTACCTTGCCGCCTTCCACCTGCATCACAAAACCTTTCTTGTTTTTGCTTAAATACGATATTGCCTGCGATGTCATCTCAGCAAGAGAAGGAGTCGCTTCTTTTAATCCATCGGTATGATCCCGATCAAGAGCGTAAGGAAGTCCGTCTTCGTAAAAAACTCCCATAACCGGTTTACCCGAAGAGAGCGAAAGCTTCATAAGGTCGTCTCTGTTCTGCAATACAGTATACCCCGCCGATTTATATTTTCCAAAAAGATCAGCTTTGTCTTTTCTCTTTCCGGCAAGAAAATACTCAAGCCCTCCGCCTAGCATTATATCAAACTTCAATGGCAGGTACTGAAGGGCGATTTCACCTTGCTCTCCCCGCTTGTTATTATTAATACAAAACCCTGCAGGTGTGGCATGAGTAACCGGAACGGAAGTAACACATCCCACCGATTTCCCCGCTGCTTTAAACTTCTGAAGTATCGGCTTATATTCTGTACCATCCGGACCGACGTTCAACGAACCATTGTTCACACGAATCCCACCTCCCCAGGATGAGCTGGCGGCAGCAGAATCCGTTACAAGAGAGTTAGCAGAAGCGGTGTCCATCATGGCACGGCGCACTTTATTCTCATGATATAACTGCACCCAATTGCTCTGACGGCCTTCTTTGCGCTGTAACATTAAGTTTGCCATAGTAAGAGTTCCAATACTCATTCCGTCGCTTACCAGGAAAATGATATTTTTAGCAGTTTTTCCGTCGCGCAGATTTTTGTCGGCGTTAAATGAAGCAAGCAAGTCAACGGGAGATAACAGGGCTGTTCCGATAGCGGCAAGGGAGGTATTCTTAAAAAAGTCTCTTCTTTTCATGTATTTCTTCAGGGAGTAAATTAAAGCCAAATATTGGAGAATAAGTTAACACAAATAACAAGGTAACGTTAAGTTATCTTTAAATAAAACCCAAATGCTGCTTTATTGCCTTTCATGTCATTAAATCTTAATCTTGTATTAAGATATGATCTTTATCTTTGTGAAGCAAATCCATAAAAACTGCATATTATTCTTATTAACAGCATAAACTTAAACAATGAAAATTCAAAAACTACTAGTACTGGTACTTGTGCTTTTACTTCCTTTACTTGGTGAAGCGCAAGTGTTCATCGCAGGTTCTTACAATATACGCTTTGACAATCCGGGCGATACCGGCAATCTTTGGATCAACAGGGCTCCGGTAGTGGCCGCCCTTATCCGCTTCCACGAATTTGATATTTTAGGAACACAAGAGGGATTAAAAAATCAGCTCGACGATATACAGAAGGCCCTTCCGGAATATGCATATTATGGAGCAGGAAGAGATGATGGCAAAGAAAGCGGGGAGCATTCTGCTATCTTTTACAGAAAGGATAAGTTTAAGGTTCTGAATAAGGGTAATTTCTGGCTTTCTGAAACGCCCGACAAGCCTGGCTTAGGCTGGGATGCTACCTGCTGCAACCGTATCTGCTCCTGGCTATATCTTCAGGATTTGAAATCTAACAGAAAGTTCTACTTCTTCAATGCGCATTTCGATCACCAGGGAGTAAAAGCCCGTGTTGAAAGCGGAAAACTGATCGTTAGAAAGATCAAAGAAATTGCGGGGGACAACCCTGCGGTATTTACAGGTGACCTCAACGGAGGACATGGCAGTGATTGGTATCTCACTCTCAAAAACTCAAACTTGCTAAAAGACACGTATGATCAGGTTAATACCCATTATGCCAATAATGCGTCATTCAACGCTTTCGGTTCTAAAAGGGCACTGAATTCCGACGAGATCATTGATCATATTTTCACTACCCGGCAATGGACGGCAAAAAAGTGGGGAATTTTAACAGATACTTATCGAGGCAAATTCCCGTCCGACCATTTTCCTATCCTCTGTACGTTAGAGCTTAAATAAGTTTTTAGAAACAACGGGCCATGATCAGATCAGTTGATTCATGGCCTGCTTTACAACTTTCGCAAGTTACTCGTCGTCGAGCACATTATTCCCCTTTTCACTAATATCCTTTTTCTGTCTGTTTACGGTATTGCGGCCTGTTTTAGTAAAGCGATAACTCAGCGCTACGCTGAAGTTTCGTGTCGCTTGTGATGAATATCTTTCCTGTGTATAATTAAGCCCTTCAATAAACTCCCGGTTACTTCTCTGACTAAAGAGATCTGCTGAAATAATGCGGAATACGAGCTTATTCTGAAGAAATAGCTTGCGGGCCCCAAAGCTGGACGAAAGTGAGCCTTTACTTCGTCCCTGTGCAGAGGTATTATTATGATAGTTCAGATTCCCCTCGAAAGCTATCTTCTCCGGTAGTTTAAGTGCTAACCCGAAATTGCAGCGATAACTCAATCCACCCTTTCTTCCTCCGATATTCCCGTCAGAGTGATACGTGATTTGATTTAAGGTTAAACCGGCGTTCGTGGATATCTTTTTGGTTGGCCGGTAATTCCCGAATACGCTAAATGTGAGTGCGTTACTTGTAGCCAGGTTCTTATAGGTGGTTTCTATATTGCCATTATCATCAACAGGAATGCGAATACGTTCTATAATATCGTCAGTCTTCGAAAAACTCACACGGGGAGCCACCGACCATGTACGACCAAATGTACTAAAACTCAGCTCAGCTTGTTGTGTAACTGAAGGCTTTAGCCCCGGATTCCCATATGATATATTTGTTGAATCGCGGTTGTCAATGAGAGGATTAAGAGCGTTCTCCCGGGGTCTGTTAATACGAACGGAATAATTAATCCCAGTTACATATTTTTTATTAAATGTTTTACTAACCGAAGCATTCGGAAAAACATTAAAATAAGGCCGCATAGTAACCCCGCTTGTTCGCGATTGATTAAAACTTGCGTCGGTTAGCTCTGCACGTGTTCCCACTTTGAAAGACCATCGTTTTTTTGAACGAAGATTGTACCCGGCATAAGCAGAATAAATGTTCTCAAAAAAGGAAAACTTGTTCGTTAGGTATTCATTTACTGTATCCTGCGCGAGTGCGAGATCGTATTCGCTAACATTCTGCTGATTATCATTCTGCTTCACACTAGCCTGTAGGCCTACGGTAAAAGTACTCATTTTGCCTAAAGAACGGGCATAGTCTGCATTGGCCTGGAATCCGTTTCCGTCCAGTTCATTATCAGCATGCTGCAGAAATGAATTCTCGGGCTGGTTTATCCTTGTTACTGTTCTGTCAACCGTTCTGTTCTGGTCAGTGTTGTTTATACTTGTAATAAAGCCTATTTCAAGCTTCTCATTCTTTTTCTTACTTAGCTTCAATGTATAATCTGCGTCTGCTACAACATTAAAAGTCCTGTTACCATGTCCGCTGCTCTGATTTCGTAGCTCCTGCTGTACAGAACTGGAATTCAGGCGATAATCATCAGACCAGGAGTCGCCTCCTGCTGAATTACGTCCGGCATTAACACTGATGCTGAAGTTCTGGTCGGGAGTTATGTCCCAATCAGCATTGGCTCTGAAGTTATGAGCGTTACTGTTATTCTCGCCATTATTATAGCGATTTCTGTAGGAAGAAACTACATCCTGCTTATAATTCTGAGTGAGTGAATAGCTATTTGTAGCCCTGTCGTTATTCCTATACCCATAGCTTGAACCCAGAACCAGGCTCTCTGTCCGGTAAGCAATGTAAGCCGTACCGGTATAAGTTCCTCTGGTCCCCGCATTTACTGAAAGGGTTCCATTAAGACCTATTTTATATCCCTTTTTGAGAACAATATTCACGATTCCCTCGCCGTCTGCAGAATACCGGATATCGGGATTTGTTATAACTTCAATTTTATCAATAGCGTCTGATGGTAAGACACTTAGCAGGTCGGACATATTGGCAACCATATAATCAGAAGGTTTCCCGTTTATAAATATCCGGGTATTCCGTTTACCGGCAATGCTCACTTTACCGTCGATATCTACGTCGACCATTGGAACATTCTTCAGAATATCTGTTGCCATACTACCTTCAGCAAGAATGCTCTGCCCTACGTTATAAGTAATAGTATCGGCTCCGAACTGGATTTCAGGTTTCGATTCGGTAATAACAACTTCACCGAGCATCTTTGTATCCCTTTTCAGTTTCACCGTTCGCAGCTTTTTTGTTCCCTTTTCCGGCACAACGACATTCTCAAGAGTATCGGCGAGATATCCAACATAAGAGATCTTTACCCTATATGTCCCTGGCGGAATATTTTCAAATCTGAACTGGCCATCCTCTTCCGTCTTAGTGCTTTTTGTGATGCTGTTATCCGGCTTCCTGTAGAGGGTAACAACAGCATATTCCAGGCTTTCGCCTGTGTCGGCATCTATTACTCTACCTGAAAGCTGCCCGGCCTCAGCAGCAAACAACTGAAATGAAAAAAGGGACAGGTAAACCAGACATAGAAACTGTTTATTTTTAGAGATACGGGGCTTAAAGCAATAGCTGGCGACAAAAAAACTGATTAACATCCTTTTAATAGAGGGTACACCTTTGGTTTGAGTCAAAATCTATCAAGAGGTTTAAAGTACACTTTATTTAATTTTCGCCGGAAAGCGCGGAGGGATCTTTGAAGAACAGCATTTACCTTTCTGCATTTTAAGTTTAAGTGATTGACATAATAAAAATGATATTCGGCTTTTTTTTAGTTTGAGCGGATAGCTGGAAGGTATAAATTACCAGAACTAACACGATGATTTTCAACATTCTCATAAAGACTTTATTATTTTCTTTCAAATTCTCTATCCATCGCAGCTCCCTGATCTCCCTGTTGCTTCATCCATTCTTTCAATCTGGCGTCATACTTTTTAATCAACACCTTATATTCTTTAATGTCCGCAAGATTGTTCAATTCATAAGGATCTTTTCTGATATCATAAAATTCAACTGCTGGACGATTAGTAATACGGCGGG
>DALYUO010000001.1:63642-73363 GCA_031981225.1 Pararcticibacter sp. | reverse complement strand
AGAAATTTAGCCTGCGGGTCGGTTTCGGCTTTCTTCATCCATGAAGTCCACGCAAGAGTGCCCTTACTTGTATTCATCATGTATTTGATGTAGTAAGAGCTTTCGGAACTCAGGTTATTTATCAACTTATAGTTCCCGTCTCTGATTGCTCGGCTAGGATAAGCGGGGCCTTCTGGCATATTATTGTGAATTAAAAAGGCGTACTCCCTATGTCTGTCCAACTTTCCTTCGATTACCTTAAGAAAACTCTGCCCATCCAGGCCCGATATTGCCCGTCCGCCTGCTATGTCAATTAACGTTGGAGTAATGTCTTCATACTGAACAATAGCGTCGGTTTCTGTTTTAGGTTTTACATTCCCCGGCCACTTTACAATCATTGAACTTTTTGCTCCGTTATCCCATACAGTCCATTTTCCGCCGGGAAATTGCGGGCCCTGTTCACCTAAGAATATGACAAGAGTATTTTCAGCCTGACCGGTTTCATTCAATAAATTCATTACATCCCCAACCTGATTGTCAAGTCGCCTTACTTCGGCCAAATATCTGCAGAAATCCTTTCTGGTAAGCTTTGTATCTACCCAGTGCGCCGGGAGCTTAAGGGTACCGGCATCAAACTCTGAAAGATCTCCAACGGTCCAGGGCGCATGGGGATTAATACTCATTACAAACAAACAATAAGGCTTGTCCTTTTGACTGATAAAGGTCTTTATGCTATCCAGAAAATAATTATCTGTAGCAGCAACGCAATTAGGCTCAAAACCAGGTACTATCTGAAAAGGGAATACGGATTTCGGTTTAGTAACATGATCCTTCCCGGTTAAACCCACTTTATAGCCAAGATCTCCTAAATAATGTGCTACACTTTTCAAACCGTTATGTACGGGTTTATGATTTTGATAGGCTCCATGTCTGAGCGGATATAAACCGGTAAACAGAGAAGCTCTCGTGGGAATACAGATTGGTTCCGAGGCAATTATCTGATTAAATTTTAAGCCCTGAGCTGCTAACGCATCAATGTTTTTAGTATTGATATTTTGCCCTCCGTAGCAACTTAACTGCCTTGAATCAAGGTCGTCGGCCATGATGATGATAATATTTGGCCTGCCTTTGTCCTTTTTCTGTTGTGCTGCGGATTTCCCCGGATTAATAACAGCTGTGAATAAGTAAAATATCGCAATACCGGTTACAGTCATAACGACCCTGCTAATTCTATTTTTCTTCATTTTTGTTTTATATTCAGGATCAGAAACTAAACTTATCATTTTAACAGAACTATCTTGGTCAGTCGGCGATCACGGTTCATACGAGTATCCGGCCACCATTCATAAAGCTACGACACTGGAGTTCAAAAAACAATAGAAAACATCCGTACAATTCATATAGTTCTATTTTTCAACATGCCACTCTTTGGGTGCCACGAACCCCTTACGCCCTTGTCCGTAAGGCGGTACCATGACAGACGACCTTATAGAATTGAACTTTTGCAGTTCCCTTTTCATCGCCCTATAGGTTTCCGTCTGTAATTCTTTTACATCATTTCTTTCTGAAGCATCAGTCGAAATATGGATGAGCTGATCGGTATTCAATTTCATAGTCGGGTTGGGGCTTGGCCCTTCTATCAGTTTCCATTGTTTATTAACAATTACCCCAGAACCCAGATACAGGCTCCTGTCGATATTCTCTGTTTTTCCGTTTAAGAGAGGCATCATACTTGTTCCGTCGAACGGTTTTTGGGGTTTCCTTTTTACTCCGGCAATTTCGAGCAAGGTGGGCACCACATCAACAAAACCAGCTATCTCGTTACTAACGCGGCCTCCTTTAAAACCTGCTGGCCATTTAATAATAGCTGGCGCGCGCACTCCTCCTTCCCATTCTGTGAATTTACTCCCCTTCAGCTCTCCGCTTGACCCTCCTGCCCCCGGCGCGGCGCCGTTGTCACTATGAAAGAGGACCAGAGTATTTTCATCTATCTTCAGATCTTTAAGAGCCTGGAGTATCCGGCCAATATTGTAGTCGAGACATGTTACCATTGCCGAATACGTTTGCTTCGGGGTATTCCCTCTGCCCTGCAACCCTTCTTTCCCTGCCTTTCTGAAAGAAGGTATAGACTTATCATACCCATACTTCAGAAGATATTCTTCTTTCGCCTGTAAGGGGCCGTGGGGGGCGTTAAATGCGATATAAAGAAAGAAGGGAGACTCGCCGTGATACGCTTTGATGTTCCGAAGGGCTTCATCGGCAATAAGATCTGTTGAATAGCCTTTATCATAGCTTGCTTCAAAGTCGTTGTGCCAATCCAGCTCTCCCTCTCTTTTATGCGTAAAATAATCTATTGCTCCATTAAGATGCCCATAAAAATGAGTGAACCCCCTGTTAAGTGGATGGTATTTCAAGGAAGCATGTCCTAAATGCCATTTTCCAAGGATAGCTCTGTTTTTATAACCAGCTTCGGCTAAAAACTGGGGAAGAAAAACCTCATCAGTATTTACTCCAAAAGCCGACCATGGAGGTATAACAGTTGATCTCAAGCCAAAGCGGTCTGGATAGCGTCCCGTCATTAAACCCGCCCTCGTAGGAGAACACACAGCGGCAGTATAATAACGATTAAGTTCTATGCCTTCCTTAGCCAGCATATCTATATTAGGTGTTTTAATGGAGCTGCCATGGTACCCAACATCTCCCCATCCAAGATCATCAGCAAGAATAATAATGATGTTTGGCCTTTTAACAACCTGACAGATGGCGGAATAATGGATCAACATTACCAAAGCTGCGATCAGGAGACCTTTCTTAAAACAAGGGGGTTTCATTTATTCTTTATCCGTCTTGGGTATATTGATCTATTTTCCCGGCATTAGTTTAATGCAAGGACAATAATCTTCAAAAAAAGGCATTAAAACACGGAATCAACTGACGGATAGGTTAAGGGAGAGAACGGCTTTTCCCTTTATTATTTGTATTGGTATTCAATCATTTCCTTAATCAATTCAGGATGGTTTATATCACAGTATTCAAGGCCACAACTTTCACAAATATATTTAGTTCTGTATTCAGCGGTACTGATATCCCTTAAAGGAGACTGCTTGCATGCACTGTTTGTACAAGCAGGCACAATGAGATGAGGTTCATGCTTCCTGGTTCTCTCGTCGAGGCGCCATTGCCATCTCCAGAGAATTTCGTCCACCTTCATGGAAGTAAATGTGTAACGCTCGCCTTTTTGTGCCATTTCTATGAAAAGCTAAAATAACAATTTGATTGAATACTCCTTATACTGAGAGTACCTTTCCAAGGTTACAGGCTATAATCATGTTTGAATAATCGACCTACATTCAGGTTCTCATTAGAAATTCACAACTGCTCCCCCATCAACTGGCAGCAACACCCCTGTAATATACCTCGCTGCCGGAGATGCTAAAAATACTGCTGCGTTACCAATGTCTTCAGGAGAACCGAAGCCAGACATGGCAATCCGATTAGTTATCTTCTCTTTTCTTTCAGGATCCGAGCTTATTGCATTGAGAAACATCGGAGATTCTATCCAGCCAGGGGCAATGGTGTTAATCCTGACAAATATCCCCGCCATAGAGCCAATTAATATAATAGAACCGTTTTTTTGCGCTATCATTTGTTTTGCGCACTCGCGCGTAAGCGCAAATACCGACAGAAGATTGGTTTGAAGAATATGTTCAAATTCATCGTCCGTAGTTTCCTGCGCAAACTTTTTCAGATGCGCTCCGGCATTATTTACAAGAATATCAATGCTGCCAAACTCTTTGGATATCTGTATTATCGTTGCGGGTATCTGAGTTTTGCACGTAACGTCAAAAACAAAATACGACGCCTGTTCGCCCAGCTTAGCAACAGCAGTTTTCAAAACATCCTCCCGCCTCCCGGTAATCACCACCCTGGCGCCGGCTGCAATCAACGCTCTACTAATCCCTAGTCCGATACCGGTACCCCCACCAGTTACCAAAGCAACTTTTCCTTTCAGCGAAAATGCCCCTAAACTCATAATTTTATTTCGGTTAAGCAATCGTCTATAAAATTAAAGCCCCAACCAGCGCCCTGCCGCGGGAAGGCGAAGCCATCTTTTACAAGCATAGGTTCGTCAATCAATGGGTCGATCCAGTCGAATGACTCAACTCCAAGCCCGTTTTGAATGGAACATACTAATGATACATCGTAATCTTTATAATAATGTGGAAGAACCGGAACATGGTAACTATTTGCGAGTGCGGCACTTTCACGCCACGCCTCCACGCTGCCTATTCTCAGCAAATCGGGCTGCCAGATATCTATCGCCTTTCTCTGGAGCAGCTGAAGCAGCGGCAGTGTATCATACTCCCTTTCTCCCATAGCCAGCGAAATACCGGTATGCTGTTTGAGTGACTGATATCCGTCAAAATCCTGATGATTCAATGGCTCCTCAAACCAAAAAATATCAAGATCATTAACTGCATTTGCAAGCTGAATGGCGGAGGGCAGGGTCATACCCTGATTAGCATCCATCATAATATTTATGTCGTTACCCACGGCCTGGCGTACAAATTTTAGCCGTTCAGCATCTGTTCGCCAGTTTGCCGATCCTACTTTAATTTTCACTGCACTGAAACCTCTGCTTTTATATCCCGAAACCTCTTCAATCAGCTCATCAATGGAGTACGAGATCCAGCCGCCGCTTCCATAGATTGAACATTTATCGCGATATGTTCCTAAAAGCTTACCTACGGGCTGATTCAAGTATTTTCCCCAGGCATCCCACATAGCAATATTGATAGCTGCCTGGGCCCAACGATTAATACCCTGGTTGCCGAAGTACTCAGATAAATTATTAAGCTTGTTAAATACCTTCCCCATCTCGTTCACCGCGAAACCCGTTACATGAGGTAGCAGGTCTTTAAAGGCTCCCCTTATGGCTTCCGGCGAATATTGAAAGGACAATAAATACGATTCTCCGACAACACCGTTTTCGAGCCGAAGGCGTAAAACAAGAAAAGAAATTTCATGCAATGTATGCGTTGCATCGGCAATTGGCTTTTTTAGCGTCGCTGTCGCCTTATACAGCTTGTAGTCGCGGATCGTTATGGCTGAACTCATTTTATTTTTTTTCAAATTTAGGTACGCTTTTATTTTCAGTAAAGCCTATATTGGCTATTTTGCCGCCATTTACTACCCTCATGTCGAGAAAGAAAGTGTTAGTTCATTTAGATTCCAGCCGTGGCTATAGTCGCGATTTGCTCCGTGGCATTTATGCTTACAACAACAGTGTATCTCATTGGGACATCATTTTTGAGCCGGCTTATTTTCTAAAAAACAACAAAAGAAGAAACGATCTGGGCATAATAAACCAGGTAAAGCCGGATGGATGTATTCTGGAATTTGCAGAAAACGTTCACGATCTTATAGCAATGAATATTCCAATCATTCAGACCACATCAGTGAATCTGACAAAAAACATTCCTTACGTTAAGGGTAATTATGCATCCGATGCACGCGTTGCCGCGGATTACTTCATGGAAAAGGGATTTAGAGTTCTTGCCTTTTTCGGCATCCAGGGTTTGGAATGGTCGGAAGAAAGAAAGAGCCACTTCAAAAAAATGGTATTGGGTTCAGGTAGCGAGTTTCACGAATATTCATTGAAGGGCGATGAGGCTGATGTTCTGTCACATAATTTCGAAGAGTTGGAGAATTGGCTGAAGCATTTACCTAAGCCAGTAGGAATTTTATGCTGTAATGACGACTTCGGCCAGATACTTATCAATTCGTGTTCAGCTGCGGGGATAAAAGTCCCCCATGAAATCGCCGTGCTTGGAATCGATAATGATGAACTTCTCTGTAATATTACCTATCCTAATCTTTCCAGTATTAGTCGCAATCATATCAAAACGGCAAACGCCATTTGCAGCAATTTGAACAGCATGATGGATGGACAGAGACATACAGAAGAGATAATCGTTACAGAGGCAATGGAAGTAATAGAGAGGACATCAACCGATACAGTTGCCGACAGAGACCCTGACGTATCTAAGGCAATCATTTTCATCTCTAAAAACATGCATCGCCCACTAAAAGCCGGTACTGTTGCAGAACATGTTAACCTATCGGTAAAAGTACTTAACAGAAAATTTAAGACAGGAAGTGGCAACAGCATATCAGAAGAAATACAGATGCGAAAACTTTCGCGGTTCAAGCAGTTGCTCCTTGCTAATCTAAGCGTTAAAGAGATAGCATTTGAACTTGGGTTTAGCGATATTAGTCATGTTAGCAGATGGTTCAGCAATCTGGAAGGACTTGCTCCGATGGAATGGAAAAAGAAATACGCAGGATAGAGGTGTAGCTTCCGAAATTATTGTGGGAATTACTGGGTTCGAACCAGTGACCCCTACCTTGTCGAGGTAGTGCTCTAAACCAGCTGAGCTAAACTCCCTGAATAAAAAAACCTCAGATCTCTCTGAGGTTTGTGGTATCAGCTGGAATCGAACCAGCGACACAAGGATTTTCAGTCCTTTGCTCTACCAACTGAGCTATGATACCATCCCGTTGTTTGGGACTGCAAAAATAGATTCTTTTTCGGTTTATTAAAACATTTTTTGAAAAAAAATAAGTCATTCTTACCAGATCCGATATTTCAAGCTGATAATAAGAATCTTAACATTGAAATAAAAATATTTACAATAAACGTTTTGTCCTCAAAATTCATTCTATTGACCCCAATCTTGCTTAAAACTGTCTAAATAACGATTTAGAGTATCAAGCTGCTCCGGCTCCATATTTATTACCGGGAGCTTGAGCGATGTCGCCATTGAATCTACGTTTCCTTTTCTATCATTATAGGTCTGCACGATAATATCATCCGCTTTCGTTTTAAAGACAATATAACCTGAGCCAACTGTACCGAGATACGTCATGGTATTTAGTCTCGACAAATTAAACGAAAAGTACTCCTGCTTCCCATTCGGATAATATTTTCTCAAACGGAGAAAACCCACCTCATTAATATTTAGTTCCCATTTTTTCAGCTTTTTCCCTTCGGAAGCATTAAAACGTCCTGCAATACAATGATGGATCCAATCGATCGTCTGTTGATCAGAGACACTTCTTTTCCAGCCGGACAGCATGACAATGCAGAAAATCAATCCCGTCTTTACAAGGAAAATTGTCGCTCGCTTTTACAAAGAGAAAACATACAAGACTTAAATAACAAGAGTACCAAATTAAGAAATTCGTAGATTTGCAATATGGAAATTTCTGAAAATTCGAGGGTATGGATATATCAGGCTAACAGGCCTTTTAGCGGACATGAACAAAGCCGGATAGGAAAGACATTAGGCGATTTTATTAATGGATGGGACGCACACGGACATAAGCTGGCTTCAGAATATGAGATTCGTTATGATCGCTTTGTTATCCTGATGGTAGACGAATCGGTAACGGCTGCGAGCGGATGCTCAATCGACAAATCGTCCAATATCATCAGACAGATTGAGCAGGAATTCGGGGTAAATCTCTTTGACCGTTTTAATATGGCATACCGTAAAGGTGATGAGGTGGTTTCCTGCAGCAGAAGCGAGTTCGAAGAACTGCTGCAACAAGGAGTAATCAATGAAGACACCATTGTATTTAATAATACAGTACAGACAAAAAAAGATTTAGATTCTTCCTGGGAAGTTCCATTTAAAGAAAGCTGGCATTCGCGCTTCTTTCAGCAAAACGTTTTATAAATGTTTATTATCGATTTAACATATATTGTTTCGCTTGAGTTAATAGACGAAGCTATGCCGGAACATCTTGAGTACCTTGAAAGAAATTTTAAAAAGGGATATTTCGTTGCCTCTGGTAGAAAGGTGCCAAGAACAGGCGGTATTATCCTCGCTACAAGTCCAAACAGCGACGATCTTCATGAATTAATAAAAGAAGACCCCTTTATAAGATTAAACCTTGCTTCTGTTACAATCACTGAATTTACGCCAACTAAGTCCAATGAGTGTTTAAAAGGTATTTTATAGCTTACCTGTGAATTAGTCGAACTTCTGCTTTCTTACAATTCGCATATTTCTACGAATAAGGGAGCTTTTATATAGAATATAGCGCGTTGGATGCTTAGGTGTCCATTTTCTCGGATTAGGAAATACAGCGACGAGCAGGGACGCCTGTCTTTTAGTCAGCCGCTCTGATGATTTATTGTAATATTCCTGACACGCAGCTTCCGCTCCATAGATACCGTCGCCCATTTCAATGACGTTCAGGTAAACTTCAAGAATACGTTCTTTACTCCAGAACAACTCGATAAGAACGGTAAAATAGGCTTCAAAACCTTTTCTAAGCCACGACCGTCCGGGCCACAGAAAAACATTCTTGGCGGTCTGCTGACTAATGGTGCTCCCTCCCCTCATAGGTCTACCGGCTTTATTTTTAAGGTAGGCTTTTTGTATGGCATTAGGATCGAAACCCCAGTGATTCATAAAGCCAGCGTCTTCGCCCGCTAGTGCCGAATATTTTAAATTATCCGACATCTCGTCGAAATCGCGCCATTCCTTTTCCAGCTTCCAGGCTTTGCCGTCTGCCTTACGTTCGATCCCCCGCTGAAGCATTAGCCATGTTACCGGAGGGTTGATAAAGCGATATGCGATTACCCACAGGACTGATAAGGCAAAGAAATACACTACGACCTTTTTTACTATCCTTAATAAATTGGGAAACCATTTAACAGAGGCACTTCGTGAAGACGTTCGATTTTTCCTGGGCATTTCGGGCACAAAAATAAAAAAGGCGCCCTGAAAAGAGCGCCTTTTTTAAATAATATCTGCTGATGTTATTCCGCTACAACTTCGAAAGGAACCTGTACTTTAACTTCTTTGTGAAGATTAAGGTTGGCTACATATTCACCAACAAATTTAGGCTCTGTTTCGAAAGTGATCCGGCGACGGTCAACTTCAAATCCTTCTCTCTTAAGGGCGTCTGCTACCTGAATGGTATTTACAGCACCGAAGATCTTGCCACTTTCGCCAGCTTTAGCGCCAATGGTAAGCTTAACACCTTCCAAACGAGCAGCAACTGCAAGAGCATCATTCTTGATCTTATCCTGTTTAAACTGCGCCTGCTTTAAGTTTTCTGCTAACACCTTTTTTGCCGACTCTGTTGCTAAAGCAGCGAAGCCTTTTGGAATAAGGTAGTTACGTCCATAACCAGGCTTAACGTTTACTACATCGTCTTTCTCGCCGAGGTTTTTAATATCCTGTTTTAAAATAATTTCCATGTTGCTTTACCTCCGCTTATTTTAATGAGTCAGTAACATAAGGTAATATACCAATATGGCGGGCACGCTTAACTGCCTGAGCAACTTTACGCTGAAACTTCAGAGAAGTTCCGGTTAAACGGCGTGGCAATACTTTACCCTGATCGTTGATAAACTTCAAAAGGAAGTTAGCATCTTTATAATCAATGTACTTGATTCCGTTTTTCTTAAAACGGCAATATTTCTTACGTGTATCCTCTACTTTAGGGGCAGTAACGTATTGAATTTGTTCTCTTGCCATTATCCTGCTACCTCCTCAGTTGATGTTTCTGGTTTAGCTTTTTTCTGGAAAGCACCGCTGTGTTTTCTTTCGTTGTAGATCACCGCATGTTTGTCGAGTGCTACGGTTAAGAAACGCATGATACGCTCATCACGTTTGTATTCAACCTCCAGTTTGCTGATTAATTCACCCGGAGCCCTGAATTC
>DALYUO010000001.1:55227-63569 GCA_031981225.1 Pararcticibacter sp. | reverse complement strand
GTGATAGTATCCTGTCGTTTTCTTCTGAATAGGATACGCAAGTTTCTTCAAACCCCAATTGTCCTCATGAACAATCTCGGCTCCGTTATCTGTAAGTACACCGCGAAATTTGGTAATTACCTCTTTTGCAGCATCATCAGATAACAACGGGGTCAGAATGATTACTGTTTCGTACTGTTGCATTTTATTAATTAATTTTCAATTATTTATCCCTATTAAGGGAGCGCAAATGTAGGAATAATATCTATAAGTATCAAGACACAAGTATCAAGAGAGAATGCAAGAAGCCCTGTAAGTAATGCTTCTTGATACCTGATACTTGATACTATTCTTCCCTCTTGCACATCCACAGGCTTCTTCCTATCTTAGTGCCGATGGATAATTTTATAGTGTCGGCGAGAAAATATCGTCCGGTGACGTTCGAAAGCGTTGTAGGCCAACAACATATTACCAATACTCTTAAAAACGCTATAAAGAACAATCAGCTTGCACAGGCGTTTTTATTCTGCGGTCCACGTGGGGTGGGTAAAACTACATGCGCGCGTATACTTGCAAAAACCATCAATTGTCAGAACCTGAGTCCCGAAACAGAGGCATGCGGCGTATGCGATTCATGCCGCTCTTTTCAGAATGGCAATTCTTTTAACATCCACGAACTGGATGCTGCATCGAATAATTCTGTTGACGACATACGGAGTCTTATTGAACAGGTCCGGATCCCCCCTCAGGCTGGTAAATACAAAATCTATATCATTGACGAGGTTCACATGTTGTCTCAGGCGGCATTCAATGCCTTCCTTAAAACCCTGGAAGAACCACCATCCTATGCTATATTTATCCTGGCCACTACAGAAAAGCACAAGATATTACCCACCATTCTTTCGCGTTGTCAGATCTTCGATTTCAACAGGATCAGAGTAGAAGACATGGCACGTCACCTCACTTCTATCTCGAAGAAGGAAAATGTGACCTATGACGCCGACGGGCTGCACCTTATTGCGCAGAAGGCCGACGGAGGATTGAGGGATGCACTGTCTATGTTCGATCAGATAGTAAGCTTTTCGAACAGGAACGTAACATATAAGGCTGTCATCGACAACCTGAATATCCTGGATTACGATTACTACTTCAAAATTACCGACAGCCTGCTCGCAGAAGATGTTGCTTCTACTCTCCTCATTTTTGATGAGATACTGGTAAACGGGTTCGATGGAAATAATTTCATCACCGGACTTGCTTCGCACTTCCGCAATCTTCTGGTAGGTAAAGACGCTGTTACTTTAAAGTTACTTGAAGTGAGTGAAGGCATCCGGCAGAAATACCTTGAACAATCCCAAAAGGCGTCCAACTCATTCCTGCTTTCAGCATTGAATATTGTGAACCAGTGCGACCTCAACTATAAAACCAGTAAGAATCAGCGGCTACAGGTTGAACTCTCCCTGATAAAGGTTTGCCATATATCATCAGCGTTGAACTTATCAGCTACTGCACAAACAGAAGCATTAAAAAAAAAACCTGATACAACAGTAAACACCTCTCAGCAAAAGGAAAAGATCGCGGCATCGGTCTCACAACCTATTGCAAAAGAAGATCTTACAGAAAAAAAGGAACTTTCTTCGGAAGATACCCATACAGGGATCAAAGCTCCATTGCAAACTGGCACAACGATTTCAACACCTTTAAATGCGTCTGATGCCGTTGTAAATCCGCCGGTTGAACCGGAGAAAACAAAGATCGTCATTAAGCCTCTTAAAGCAACGCCCTCAATTATCCCCAACCTGAATGACCTGAGCGCGAAGTCCGAAGTTGCTGAAGATGACGCACCAAAATATATTTCAGGAGAAAGCAGAGAGAACTTTAATGGGGACCAGATGCTTGAGCGGTGGAACGAGTATGCTGAAGAAATAAAACGTTCAGGAAAAATCAACCTTTTCACTTTGATGACATCCAATGCGCCGGTTTTGCTTGATAACTATCAAATAGAAGTCGTCATAGAGAACCGCATCCAGGATAATCTTTTAGCTATTGAAAAAATAGACCTCCTTAACTTCCTAAGAGTGAAACTTAGAAATTTCGGTATTGATATCGTAACCCGCCACGCAGAAAGAAGTGATAAAAAGCGTTTATATACAGCTCATGAAAAATATCAGCACATGGCTGGTAAAAACCCTCAATTGGAAGAATTCCGGAGAAGGTTTAATCTTGAAATAGGATAGATGAGTTGTAAGGTTGCGTGTTGTATGTTGTAAGCTTAAAGGGCTATCGGGAATCAAGAATTAAAGGACAACGTCCTGAACCGGCTGGATCAATCTATTCTATTCGGCATCTTGCTGTTCTCACCACCCGCAACATACAACCCACAACCGCTACTATTTCAGGTATTCATTATCATCCTCATCGGCTGCATCATTCTTAGGATATCCCTCTTCATCAAGGTCATCCCGGTCATCTTCAGGAGTATGGGCAAGAGCCTCATCTGTATCACTAAGCTTAGCGATTTTGCCACTGTCAATATGCATTCCGTACTCCTCTATTTCCGGCTCTACATCGTCATTAACGCGTCGATACTCGTCCACGGCAGTTAAATTCGCCTCATCATAGTCCGAGTCGAAATCAGTTCCGTTCCTTGCTGCCGTATTATAAGGATCAGGATGATCATAATCCTCATCTTCACTGTTCACATCAATTTCAAAACTGTCGCTTTCGGCATTATATGAAAGATCGTCCTTAGATACTTCCCCATTCAGATCATCTCTCATTCTTTTATTTCTATCGAGGTTCTCATCATTAAACCCGGGATAGAACTTATCCTTATTACTCATATCATTCAGATTTATATATATAAAAGGAAAAAAGACTGTTAAATGTTTGTAATAAATTGCGATCGCATTTAATTCAGCTATCCCTGCTATTTCATAATTTCTCCTTTAAAAATGTCCTCCAGAGGCAAGAAAGGGGGCAAACAGCGACTTTCACGAGCATATTGACAGAAAATTGGATGTAAAACAATTTCATCTTAGTTTATATCTTTGGGAAACAGAACAAATACTCAATCAAATTCAAACTATGTCTATACAAAAAATCAAAGTAACTAACCCGGTAGTAGAGCTGGATGGCGATGAAATGACCCGTATCATCTGGAAATTCATCAAGGACAAACTTATTCTTCCTTACCTCGATGTTGATATTAAATATTATGATCTTGGTATCGAGCACCGCGACGAAACAAACGACCAGGTTACCATAGATGCAGCTAACGCAATTAAACAATATGGTGTTGGTATCAAATGTGCCACTATCACTCCCGATGAAGCGCGTGTCAAAGAATTCAATCTGAAACAAATGTGGAAGTCGCCTAATGGTACGGTCCGTAATATTCTTGATGGCACAGTTTTCCGCGAGCCAATCGTAATGAAAAACGTTCCGCGCTTAGTTCCCAACTGGACAGCCCCTATTTGTATTGGCCGTCATGCTTTTGGTGATCAATACCGCGCGACTGATTTTATCACTAAAGGGAAAGGGAAATTAACGATTACTTTTACCCCAGAAGATGGAGGTGAAGAACAATCATTCGAAGTATTTAATTTTAAAGGTGATGGAGTTGCGCTGGCGATGTACAATACCGATGAGTCGATCAAAGGTTTCGCCCGGGCTTGTTTCAACCAGGCCTTAATGAAAAAATGGCCTTTATATCTCTCTACCAAAAACACGATCCTGAAGAAATACGACGGCCGGTTCAAGGACATTTTTGAAGAGATCTATGAACAGGAGTTCAAAGCCGAATTTGATCAGCATGGTCTTACTTATGAACATAGGCTGATAGACGACATGGTTGCTTCTGCACTAAAATGGAACGGCAACTTTGTTTGGGCATGTAAAAACTACGATGGCGACGTTCAATCTGACACTGTTGCGCAAGGCTTCGGATCACTGGGATTAATGACTTCAACCTTAGTTACGCCCGATGGTAAAACAATGGAAGCAGAAGCTGCACACGGCACGGTTACCCGTCACTACAGGGAGCACCAGAAAGGAAATCCGACCTCTACCAACCCTATTGCTTCTATTTTTGCATGGACAAGAGGTCTTGAATTCCGGGGAAAGCTCGATAATAATCAGGAACTGATTGATTTTTGCCACGCATTAGAGCAGGTATGTATCGAAACGGTAGAAAGCGGAAAAATGACTAAGGACCTTGCCATTACTATTAAACCAAAAGTAGAGCATGGTACTGATTATCTTTACACAGAAGAATTCCTTGAAGCGATCGATGAGAATTTACAGGCAAGATTAAGCTAAAAGGTTAAAGCGAAAAGCAGAAAGCAGAAAACCAAAAGTAAATAGTTAAAGAGGAAGAGACTGCGGGATGCCTGCAAGCTCTTCCTCTTTTCAATTCTAAAGGCTTGTACCTTCGTATATGTCTTTTAGTGATATTTCTATGTCAACTGTCTCAATACGGAATGAAGCTTCATGAGCTTTATACTCATAAAGTTCCCAATTGCCGTTAGAATTAATACAAAATCTCTCCACGTTAACAGATTCAGAATCTATAAGGATATACTCCCTCAACTCTGGAATATCCCTGTACAACTTAAACTTCACTCCCCTATCATAGCTTTTGGTTGAAGGCGATAACACCTCTATCAGAACTGTCGGCCCCGAAACAGGCTCATTATCGCCCTGTTCCGTAAGGCTTTTACAAAGGATTGATATGTCGGGATAGGTATACAAGGAATTCTGAGGAATATGAATCCGAAGATCGCTTCCATAAGGCTGACACCTGTGTCCTTTCAAACGGTATGCCAGTTCGCCGTATATGTTCTTAAATATAATATTATGCCTCCTTCCCGCACCAGCCATTGCAAATACCTCTCCATTGTAGTATTCATGCTTTTCGGATGAAGCATTCTCTAAATCGAGGTACTCATTAACAGTCATCCTTCCTTTATTGTATGCAATTGCCGGTTCGTGAAGTTCCATGAGTAAATTTATTATTTTTTATTCGTACAAGTGACTTAAAGTCGATTTGAGAGCAGACACCTCGCCTGACTTGGTTTTCGAAGCTCCTTTGAACAAGGTGGTAGAACTAACTTCTTCTCCATAAAAATCAGTGGCAGCCTTATCGTCAATTTCCAGAGCCGCACCATTCAGACTGATGCCAGCGAAGAGGCCTTTACTTCTCGAATAGGAATAGACCTCTGCTTCAAGCTTGTAGTCAGTGCTTGCCGTGGAATTCCGTCCTAAGGGTCCTGCGGCCACAGAAATATCACCACCGAGGGTGAAGCTTGATTTAGTTATGTTCATCAGGCTTTCCTTATGCTTGAATATCAGAACCAGATCAACCGCCTGTACTCCTGCCTGAAAGCCGAAACTGCCGCCTGTGAGCGTTATAAATACCGGATCGCTCCATACGCCCCCGGCGCCTTTAACCATTGCAATGCCCTTCCCCCGCTTACCACCAACTACCAGACCGGCATTAATCATTTTTGGAATAATTATAATTCCTTCGGTTATCTCAAGCAACTGAGATGGAATAGATTCCTTCATCGCACCAAAATCCTTCAAAACAATGGTTGAAGCTTCAATCTTCCTGAGCTCCTTTTGTTGCGCACCAGCTGGTGCACTTAACAGTATTCCTGCCGAAAAAAGTGTGGCAAATGTTATTCTTTTTAGCGTTTTCATACCTCAAATTTACTAAACCTAAAAGCACGAGTGAAGCATTCATTCAGTCTCCTCATTTAGACCGAACGATATCTACCTGATAATCAATACCCAAAAAAGCCAACATCACTCTCAATTAACAATATTTAACATTATTCAGCCTCGTCTGTTATTATCTCTTCTCTATAGTCGTAGTACTTTAAATCATTTAAGTTAAAATAAACATGAGACAATCTATGAAACACACCCTCTTCCTTTTTCTGATCGGCATCACTGTATTAACGGCCTGTGCTACAAAAAAGATAAAACAAGGAAACGCAAGCTTAGAAGGTAAGCGATGGGATTTAGTATCCGTTGATGGAAGATCGGCTGCCAATTCAGGAAGCTACATCGAGTTCGACAGCACATCGGGTAAGGTTAGTGGAAAAGGAGGCTGCAACGGCTTCGGCGGTACTTATACTTCAGAAACTGGTAATAAGTTAAAGATCGAGGGCATTATAAGCACGAAGATGGCCTGTGATCATCTCGACATTGAAAACAGCTTCTTCAGAATGCTTGAGAAAGCAGATCGCTACACTATAGATAAGGGCGGGCTGCAACTGTATCAAGGGAATAGCCTTCTCGCTACATTAAAAGCAGGGTCACTCTGATTTTGTCGTATCTTTGAGTAATGTATGAGTTGTTACATCAGAAGATTCAGGAAAAAGTATCTCTGACCGACGAGGAATTTAAAATCTGTAAAGAGGCATTTGTTCACAAAAAACTCCGTAAGCATCAATACTTGCTGCAACAGGATGACGTGGCACGAAACCTTGCATTCGTCAATGACGGCGCCTTAAGAATGTTTGCTTCGGGTGAAAAGAATGGCGACCTTACTATTCAGTTTGCCTTTTCGGGATGGTGGATAACAGACAATTTTAGTTTCCTCACTGGCGAGCCAACTGTTTACAACATTCAGGCACTTGAAAACACCTCTATTCTTCTGATCAGTAAACAAGCGTGGGAAGGGCTTTTTGATCGTATTCCTGCGCTTGAACGTTATTTCCGTATCCTTCTTCAAAACAACTATATAGCAACCCAACGAAGGCTAGTGAGTTCGTTATGCCAGAGTGCTGAAGAAAAATACCTCTCGCTGATTAAGGCTCAACCCGACATCATTCAAAGGGTGCCTCAGCACATGATCGCTTCTTATCTTGGAATCACCCCCGAAACACTTAGCAGAATACGCAAACAGGTTGTATTAACGAAATAATACACAGACTTTTAGAGCCATTTCATTGATCCAGATCAATGGTATTTCTTATTTCATGTCAATGTGCAGCGAATATTTGCTGTATACCTTTGCTTTATAGATTTTAACTCAAAAGACATGAAAAAGATTATTCTATTCGCAGTCGTTCTTTTATTGAACACAGGACTATTTGCACAAACGAAATGGACCGCTGATAAAGTCCATTCAACCGTAAAGTTCTCGGTTTCTCATCTTGTTATATCCGAAGTAGAGGGACAATTTAAAAACTTTGAAGGTACGATCAGCAGCAAGTCTGCCGACTTCAATAATTCGGCTATTACGTTTAATATTGACGTTAAAAGTATTGATACAGAAAACAGTGATCGCGACAAACACCTTCTTGGCACAGACTTTTTTGATGCTGACAAATACCCGCAGATGTTATTTAAAAGCACTTCTTTTAAAAAGCTCAGCGGTAATAAGTATCTTCTTACCGGCAATCTTACCCTACATGGTGTAACTAAACCCGTTAAATTTAATGTAACATACGGAGGCACTGCAAAAGATGGATATGGAAACACTAAAGCTGGATTTAAAGCATCAACTGTAATTAACCGGTTTGACTATAATCTTAAGTGGAACGCCCTTACGGAAGCGGGAGGTGCTACAGTAGGCAAAGATGTAACGATTGAGCTCAAACTGGAATTCGCTCAACAGAAAAGCTAAGTCAGGGTTATAATTTGTTATAGGAGCGATCAGGATCATTGGGAAACCGTGATCCTGAAAGCGTTTTAAGAGAAAACCATGGAATCACCTATTTTTAAGCAGGTTACAAAGGAATTAAAATTACAGTCCGAACTTATGCCGGTACTCTTTATCGGGCATGGCTCTCCTATGAATGGCATCGAGGATAATGAATTCAGCCGCACATGGGGACTTATGGGAACAGAAATTCCTAAGCCATCCGCGGTGATTGTGATCTCCGCCCATTGGCTTACAAAAGGCACCCACGTTACTGCAATGGATTTCCCTGAAACGATTCACGACTTCAGAGGCTTCCCACCTGCTTTGAATGAAGTTCAATATCCGGCCCCCGGGAATCCTCAGCTAGCGGCAGAAATAGGATCACTTGTTAAATCAACACCTGTACTTCAGGATCACGACTGGGGACTGGACCATGGAGCATGGACCATAATAAGGCACATGTATCCGGATGCAAACATCCCAGTCCTGCAGATAAGTGTTGATTATACCAAGGGGCCAGAGTATCACTACCGTCTCGCATCTGAACTATATGAGCTAAGAAAAAAAGGCGTACTGATTATGGGAAGCGGGAATATGGTGCACAATTTAAGATTGATATCGTGGGAGATGATTAACGGCGGAGGTTATGATTGGACCCTAAACATTAACAACAAGTTCAAGGAGCTGATACGTGATAACAACTTCA
>DALYUO010000001.1:44366-55217 GCA_031981225.1 Pararcticibacter sp. | reverse complement strand
CTTGTCAATTATGAAAACCTAGGCCCTGAGGCCCAAATGGCAATACCAACGCCCGAACATTACCTGCCACTCCTCTACACACTCGGGCTGAAAGGAGCAAAAGATAATATTTCTTTTTTTAATGATAAGGCGGTGGGAGGCTCTCTTACTATGACCTCCGTTATGATTTCGGCTCAGTAATGTCGCCGAAAGTTCGATTCATTTAAATTCTTCTTTATGCTCAAAAGCTTTGTATATTGCATACCCTTAATTATAAACCATGCAGTTACAAGGCATCCTCAGAAAATTTCGGTTTATAGTCCTCTTGACAGGAATATGTTGCTTCTGCTGTACAATGGTGCGTGCTCAGTATTTCGCTGACTCATCAGGTCTTGAAGGTAGCTTAGCAGGACAAGTTCTGGAGTCGGCCAAAGAATATAAGAACCGGACTGTCTATACTACTCTTAGCCCTAATGTCATAGACTCAGCGCCCGACCATAAACTTAGCCAGATCATTACTGATTATATCAGATCTAAAATGAATAAACGGTTGAGCAATGAGTACGAAGTACTGATGAAAGAGCCGGAGCACCTTCGCAATATTTATATTATATCGCAGGTCGAAGCAGAAGTAAATAATGGAGGATTTGCGCAGTTTTATTCAAGTACCGCAGGTCGGCTTGGCGAGCAGGCAGAAAGAGCTTTTGAAGCTATACAGGCTTCTCACCTCGCAAGTCTGATAAAAAAAGCTAACTCTACCTATAAAGCTGAAGGCATTACCGATAAATTAAAGAGCTTCGACGAACAGTTCTATTCTTTATACGAAAAAGAAGATTTGTGTGAGCTAAAAGTAAAATACATCAGAAAGAATAAAAAGGCCCTTACCAACAACTAAGGTTTTTCAGAATAATTTTTACCTTCGCCGAACTCCGGAAGTCGCAACTTTGCCGGTTAAGAACGAGAAATTATGTCTGCCACAAAACAACCACATGCCCCCGCCCTGCTGGTGATAATTGCATTTGCTACAGTCTACATCGTTTGGGGGTCGACTTACTTTTTCATTCAGCAAGCAGTACATCATATACCTCCTTTCCTGATGGGTGCTATCCGGTTTTTAACAGCCGGCATACTGATGCTTGCCTGGAGCATACTGCGGAGAGAACGGGTATTTGTGTGGAGAAATATATTAACCGCTGCCATAACAGGACTGCTTCTTTTGTTTATCGGAAATGGCCTGGTTATATGGGTAGAACAATTTCTCCCCAGCGCAATGGTTGCTATCATGGTTTCTTCTGCACCGGTTTGGTTTGTATTGTTAGACAGACCAAAATGGCAGGAAAACATAAAAAGCAAGAGCACCATTACAGGCTTGGTTTCCGGTTTTGCCGGAGTGATACTCCTCTTCTGGGATCAGGTGCGCGACTCTTTTCAGAGTTCGGCTGATGACAATAAGCTATTGAATCTGTTTTTATTGTTAATTGCCTCTGTTGCGTGGTCAGGAGGCTCGCTTTATTCTAAATACAATTCAAAAGCCGGGTCGGCAATGACTAATACCTCCTGGCAGATGATCGCTGCTGGAATAGCGTTTATACCCGGATGCATTACTACAGGCGAATTAAAGAACATGAAATGGGAGACGGTTCCTGCAGAAGGCTGGCTGGCACTGATCTACCTTATTTTGATGGGATCCATCGCGGCGTTCAGCGCTTATGTATGGTTGTTGCAGGTTCGGCCGGCAACACAGGTTAGCACCTATGCCTATGTAAACCCTGTTATTGCTGTCCTTTTAGGCGTGTTCTTCGCCAACGAGACAGTTTCGGGCCTTCAGGTAATCGGACTTATTGTTATTTTAGGAAGCGTATTGCTTTTAAACCTTAATAATTACAGAAAAAAAAGAGCTGCTCAGCAAATGGCAACTTTAAGAGAATGACAAATTAGAAAATACCTGAATAAAAGGATGATCTGTTCATCCTTTTATTCAAATCAGAGGCCATCCTTCTTTTTTTCCTCCTTTTTTAATTTGCCTGCATCCTTTAAACTTTTGTGCAACATCCATTCAATCTGGCCATTTACACTACGAAACTCATCCGCTGCCCATTTTTCGATTGCCTTCATCGTTTCTGCATCTATCCTTAATGCAAATGACTTTTTTTCCCCCATAGTTTATTGATGTAATGTTCCCGCATTTACAACAGGCTGTGTCTCCCGGTCGCCGCAAAGTACCACCATTAAATTGCTCACCATTGCTGCCTTTTTTTCTTCGTCAAGCTCAATGATCTGCTTTTCAGAAAGAAGGGTCAGCGCACTTTCTACCATTCCTACAGCCCCTTCCACAATTTTATGACGGGCAGCAACAATAGCCGAAGCCTGCTGACGGCGCAGCATCGAATGTGCAATTTCGGGAGCATAAGCGAGATATGCAATACGTGCTTCTATCACATCGATACCTGCCATTTCCATACGTTCAACTATTTCCTGCTCAAGCGCCATATTTACATCGTCAAAATTCGTGCTCAGAGTGATGGTAGCACGCTCGTCCTCAAAATGATCGTAGGGAAAACTGCCCGCGAGTTTTCTTACCGCTGAATCGGTTTGCACCTTAATGAAGTTCTCGTAGTTATCCACCTCAAATGAAGCTTTAAATGTATCCTTCACTTTCCATACAAGAATAACACTGATCAAAATAGGGTTCCCTAACTTGTCGTTCACCTTAATCTTCTCGCTTTCGAAATTCCGGGCCCTGAGAGAGATACCGATGCGCCGATAAAAAGGATTCACCCAAAATAATCCGCTTTGGCTAATGCTTCCTTTATAGTTCCCAAAAAGGAGCAGCACCTTTGCATTGTTCGGTGTTACAATTACCAAACCCGTAACAACAATCAAAAAGAGCAGCACCAGTACAGGGACCAGAATCTCCGGCCGGTCGTAATAAAAAACAGACAGTGCTAGTGCAACAAATAGAAAGATCGAAATGATCAGATAGCCATTCAGCCCCGGTACTATTTTTTCAGTTTTCATATTTATTTTTGATATTAAAATGATATCAAATATATATAATCAAACATCTCATTTCCAAATAAAAAATATCATATCTCAACGCCTGATATTTGCCCCCTGATGGATTATATGCAACCTCCGTCAAACGAAATCTCATTTGGGCTGTTTCGACAACATACCCTTTAATAAAAATGCACGATTATGGCAAAGTATAAATTCGGAGATAAAGTAGTCACTCCTCAGGGAAAGGCCACTGTAGAGGAAGATCAGGAAGAAGGCTCAAAAGACGTGAAGGTTCAACTACAGGGCGAAGACGTCGCCCATATTTTTAACGAGGATGATCTCAGCCTCGACAAGGACTTTGATCAGTAAATATATTTCAGGAACGCTATACCGAATGATGTCGCGTTCCTGAAAATAGCTGGTGTTATGACTTATTATCTTTAAAATCAGGATTATCAGCAATTTGCACCTAAAACTTACAACTTATTACGTATAACTTTAACAGCTAGATCGCTTTTGCTTTCTTTTTAAGCCAGGCAAGCTCCTCCTCATCCAGAAGAGGTCCTAACTTCGCCACAACCTCCTGGTTATAGGTATTGAGCCATTCAATATGATGAGGATGAAGCAGATCTTTCTTAACCGGCGTTGTATCGATAACAAACAACGTTAACGTTTCGAATGTATAAAACTCTCCAAATTCATTGATCTCGTCAACTACTGTTAATACGAGGTTCTCAATCCGGATGCCATGCTTAAAAGGGCGATAAATACCCGGTTCAACCGAAGTGATCATTCCCGGCTCTATTTCAACGGGCCAGTTGGAGGGATTGAATATCTGGGGCCCCTCGTGCACGTTAAGGAAATAACCTACTCCGTGACCTGTACCATGTCCGTAATTACGGGAATGATCCCATAAAGGTTTCCTTGTTATGGCATCTATCTGGTATCCTTTGCTTCCTTTAGGAAAACGGGCCGTAGAGCCTTCGATCATACCCTTTAATACAAGCGTATAGTCTGTCTTCTCTTCATCCGTGAGATTTCCGAGGGAAATCACCCTTGTAATATCCGTCGTTCCACTTTTATACTGCCCGCCAGAATCAAGAAGGAAGAGTCCGTCGGCTTTCAGTTCAACATCACTCTTGGGAGTAGCTTTATAATGAGGAAGCGCACCATGTTCTTTATAACCTGCAATAGTATCGAAGCTCTCTCCAACAAAATCTTCCTGTTCGGCCCTGAACTGATATAGCCGTTCGGCTACTGATATTTCTGTAAGCCGGCTTTTACCAATATTCTCTTCCAGCCATTTAAAGAAACGCGTTAACGCAACCCCGTCCCGAACCATGGTTCTACGGGTGTTAGTTATCTCAGTGGCGTTTTTTAATGCTTTGAAATTGGTACTCGGATTGGTGTCAAATACCACCTTTACAGACTGGGGAATCTGTTGATAAAGAGCAAAACAATTCCGTTTTGGGTCTACGAGGATGGAGGAGCCGGCAGGAATGGATGCAAGTGCATTTGAAATATCCCCATAAGGTTTTAGTTCTACTCCAAATTCGGTTAACTGGCTTTTCTCCTGTGCACTGAGTTTCTTTTCATCGATGAAAAGACTCGTGCCATCCGGCCTCAGCAAAGCGAAAGCCAGGACCACAGGATTACATTTTACGTCACTCCCTCTGATATTGAACAACCAGGCTATATCGTCCAACGAGGAGATAAGATGATAATGTGTACGATATTTAGACAAGGCAGCCTTTACCTCTTCTAACTTGGAAGGAACAGCCTTTCCGGTAAGATTATCGGGAAGCAGATACGCCGCCGCTGATGGCAAACCAGGCCGGTTCTCCCATACCGGACTAAGGAAATCTCTTTCGCTGCTTATTTTAATACCAGCAAAGGAAAGTTCCGTTTCGAGCAGCTCAGCCAGCTGAACGGATATTAGATTAGCATCAAATGCCACTGTTGCCCCTTCGTTTAAACGCCCAGTCAGCCAGGCAATATACTCTGGTGTAGCCTGAGTCTGCAACTTTACCAGTTGAAAGCCACTATCCAGTAACTGTTCTTCAGCCTGAACAAAATAACGCGCATCGGTCCATAAGCCTGCAAAGTCGTGCGTAATAACCAATGTTCCTGCCGAGCCGGTAAACCCCGAGGCGAAACCGATACATTTATACCGATCGGGCACATACTCACTGATGTGCGGATCCGCAGAAGGAATGATATAGGCATCTACCTTATCTTCCCTCATCTGACTGCGTATTCCGGCAAGTTTATCCTGATATGTCATTTTATGAATTTCTAAGAGGCAGGCAATTTACAAATTGGATATCGGATATCTGAAATCGATATCCAAAAAGCCGGGCATTCTCATAAGAAGAAGACAGCAACTTGATACTAAGTCAAAATCTTAAAAAAACACTTTCCTTGTTTAATGTCATTATTACTATTTTAGAAAAATGTTTAAGCAAATTGCAACCAAAGAAGAAGACGGATTTGAATGGTTTGACCTATCACAACCTCAAAACGAAGAATTACAACAGGTTGCTGTAAGATTTAAACTTCACGAAGCCTCTGTGCACGATTGCCTCCAGGCTGACCATCTTCCGAAATATGAAAAGGTAAATGGGTACTCCTTTATCATATTCAGAATTTATGCAGAACAGCAGGAGCTCGAGGCGGATACAGTGCAGGAGCTGACAGATAAAATAGCGATCTTTTACTCTGCGGATTATATTATCACTATCCATAGATTAGACCAAAGCCTAATTACAGAGCTTGCTGATGCGCTACGTCTGTATAAGTGTAAAACCACGGGACAGCTGCTTAATATGCTTATCAAAAGCTGCTTAAGCACATACGACAAGCCTTCAGCCAAAATCGCAAAGGCGATCGATTATTATGAGGAGAATGTGTTTCTGAGAAGCAGGAAAGTTTCTCTTCTCAAAGCCCTATACTATTTACGCCGTAAGATTGATCTTGTAAGGCGGATGCTGATCTTATCTTATGATATTATTGATAATGTAGATACAGAAGACGGAGGCAATGTAAACACCAGGGATACACGCGATCTATACATAAAACTTCAGAACGTCTACGACAGTTTGTATGATAATATCAATCAATTACTCAATGCATACTTCTCGACTTCTTCACAGCGAACCAATGAAACGATGCGTGTGCTTACCATTTTCTCGGTTTTCTTTATGCCCCTTACCTTTATCGTAGGAATATATGGTATGAATTTCCGCTTTATGCCCGAACTTGATTGGAAATATAGTTACCCCGCCGTCATGCTTGTGATGGCAGCAATAACGATAGCCATCTATTTCTGGTTTAAAAAGAAAGGATGGCTATAGGACGTATTGTTCTTATTAAAACTAATATTGGCTCTGGTTGTACTGTAGTTAACATCTATACAGAAAAACACGAGCGCTATGAAGGTGATTATTATCGGAGCAGGATTCGCAGGTCTTGATCTTGCCAGAAAATTAAATAATAAAGAAGGGATTGAAGTTTTACTGATCGATAAATTAACCTATCATCAGTTTCAGCCACTGTTTTACCAGGTTGCCACATCTGCCCTTGAACCAAGCAGCATTTCTTTTCCTATCAGAAAGGTGTTCCAGAAAAGCCGGAATATTCGAATCCGCATATCAGAAGTTAAAGCTATCCATAGTGAGAGGAATGAAGTTGAGACTGATACAGGTACTTATCACTATGATGCATTGGTAATAGCGACAGGTGCAACTACCAATTACTTTGGCAACGACAAGATTGCATCCAAAGCACTGCCAATGAAATCTACCCTTGAGGCTGTAAAGTTGAAGAACAGACTCATCAACAATTTCGAAGACGCTCTTGATATTAAGGACCCCGTTTCAAGACGGAAGTATCTTACAGTTGTTATCGCTGGAGCTGGCCCAACAGGAGTTGAACTTGCCGGTGCCCTCTCCGAGATGCGAAAGAACATGCTTCCAAAGGATTATCCGGAACTGGACTTTCGGATGATGGACATCTATCTTCTTGATGGTCTCGACCGGCCCCTGTTCAATATGAGTGCTGAATCTTCTGCAGATGCGCGAAAGTATCTGGATCAATTGGGTATTATTCAAATGATGAACACGATCGTTAAGGATTACGACGGAGAAAATGTATTACTTGCAGACGGTAATGTTATCCCATCAAGAACACTCATCTGGGCGGCGGGTGTAAAAGGATCTGTCCCCCCCGGAATAGGGCCTGATGTGGTAATAAAAGGCCGCATAAAGGTCGATCGGTTTAACAAAGTATTCAACACCCGCAATATTTACGCTATTGGTGATATTGCCACTATGGAAACTCCATTATACCCTAAAGGACATCCTCAACTGGCGAGTGTAGCTAAGGCGCAAGGTAAGCATCTCGCTGAAAATCTGATTAGATTCAGTAAGGCTGAAAGTATGACGGAGTTTGAATTTCAAAACAAGGGAACCATGGCTACTATTGCCAGAGTCATGGGAGTGGTCGACATAGAAAAGCCAATTAAAACGCATTTAAATGGCGTATTGGCCTGGATAACATGGATGCTGCTTCATGCATCGTTGTTATATGGAGGCAAAAACAGGATCATCGTTTTTATAAACTGGCTGTATAAACTGTTCAGCTTCGATCAAACCTTACGACTGGCAGAAAGACACCATACCATTATCAGCGACGATACCATTGAGAAAATCAAAAACGAAGATTGCCTTGAAGCTGAGGCTAAAGCAGCTGAAGGGGGAGACCTTAGGTCCTAAAGCCCTTCAGCTGCTCTTTCATTCTGCTTTCAAGATCGCTGTCGATATTTCCAGGGTTATCTGATATATCCCATTCGCCGTTTTCTTTCGCTATGAAGGTGGCTAAAAGGTTATCGTCCTTGAAAACCTTATATTCATCAGAATTTCTTTCTGCTTTCACTGTATAGTCGGCAAAAGAGCCGTCGGGCAACATTAGCTGCATATCAAACTGATCCATATCCTAAATTTTTTAAGAATAACCTTAACCGGACGTTTATGTTTCATCCGCCTGGCAGATATTAAAAGTTCACTTTTAATCTGCGTTGAACTTCATTCTTATAATTTCGGCCTACCGGCAGCTCTTTCCCACCTACTTCAACTGCATATGAATAGTAGCTTGTGATCTTAGGAACGGATACGATAAAAGAACGGTGGATCCTAACAAACTGCGGCGGGAGCAGTTCTTCCAGCACACTAATCTTCTGCTTGCTTATGTAGTTCTTGTCTTCTAACACTACTTTCACATAATCTTTCAGACTCTCGATCCAAAGTACATCCTTTACATCGATCTTAATTGTTTTCCGATCGACTTTAAGATACATAAAGATCTCCTTGTCCACAGAAGGCTCTGCCGTAAAATTAAGCCCCGATTTCATTTCATATAGCTTTAATACCTTATCGATCGCCCTCAAAAAACGGTCGAATGAAACAGGTTTCACAAGATAATCAACAGCGGCAAGGTCAAATCCTTCAAGTGCGTATTCAGGATATGCTGTTGTAAAAATAACATGAGGAGGCCTGTTCAAACTACGCAGAAAGTCGGTCCCCTTTAAAGCAGGCATTTGTATGTCAAGGAACATCAGGTCAATTTGCTTCTGCCTCAGGATCTGGTATGCTTCTATAGCTGTCGTGCAGGAGGATACGATTTCAATATTTTGAAAGCTCTCAAGGTAGTTTTTTATTACCTCTATTGCCTGCGGCTCGTCATCTACTATTAAAACTTTAAGATTCATACCTTAGTGGATTGCTGCGTTTAAGATTTAGTTCAAGGACAGCCAAAAAGAGTTCCCCTTCATCAAATAACTTCAGCTTATACGCATCAGGATATAAGAGTTCAAGTCGCTTTTTTACATTTTTCAACCCTATGCTACCCGCTGAAGGGTCAGCAGGATGTTCAGCAGGTTCAGGCTTGCTATTTGATACTTTTAGCTTAAGACGTTGATTTTGCAACTGAAGATCTATATTTATCCAGCAATTACCCACCTGTTCGCTCGTGCCATGCTTAAATGCATTCTCGACAAAGGGAAGGATCAGCAGGGGCGAAATTTTAATACCTTCATAATCTCCGTTTACGCTGAATTGAACGTCGAGGCGTTCACCATACCTTATTTTCTCCAGCTCAATATAGGCCGAAATCATCTGAACCTCCTTTTGCAGTTCAATACGGTCGGCATTACATTCGTACAGCATGTAACGAAGTATCCCAGATAGTTTCAGCACCACCTGAGGAGACTGGTCAGAACCGTTCAGAGTTAAACCATACAGATTATTAAGAGTGTTGAATAAGAAATGTGGATGAATCTGACCCTTTAGAAAATTGAGTTCCGCTTCGAGGGCAGCGTTACGCCGCTCAAGCAGCAATTTAAATAATTTAATAGCAAGGCCAAACCAAAGTATAAAATTCACTCCTTTTAGTGCGCCAAAAAAAGCGTTTGGATAGAAAACTTTATCCCAAAAACCCGTTACTCCTTCGTCATACCACACAGCATATCTTCCGTATAATCTAACAAGATAAGGCTCCACAAACAACACATCGACAAATCGGGTCAGATAAATCGCTGCAAAGAAGACTATCGAGAAAAGCACGAAAAAATACACGTATCTGCGTTTCAGCAGAAATTGCGGAATCAGCCAGCCTGAAAGCGTATAAAAATACACAACATGTACAGGAATATAGAAGAAGTTATTTCTTGCAGCCGCACTATATGTAGTTTTGCTGTAGCCATAAACGAGGACCATTATAACGTAGGCCGCTATCCAAAACAATATATGCTGCGTTAAACGACTTATCCTGAGTCCGCCCAGATAAATATCCCCAGAAGGTTGCATGTGCTAAAATACAATGATCTTCGAATTCTTCCTAAAATATGGGCATTCGGTCGACAGATTACTTAAATCATCGACAAACTACGAAATATGGTGCCTCAGGACAGGAAATGTCATACTAAATCCCATTCGTATTCGCACTATTGTATTATAACATTCAAAGCTACCCCTACAGCGTCAGCGTCCTTTCCCCGGTTTAAGCCTTTTTATCTTCGATCTAAAATATTATAACAATGAAAACGACAATAATAGCATTCTTAATGATTATTATATGGTCATCGGGAAAAACCCAAACAGGCCCCGCTGCAAGCAAAGGATTTTGGGTAATAGAAAGCAATATTAAAGAAAAGAAAATGCAGCTTGTTAAATTCTATGATTCAGATCATCGGCTAATTTACCAGGAAAAAATTGAAGGGAAACGTATCAGATATGAGAAGCCCCGGACACAAAAGAAACTGAACGAGGCATTAAGGATAGTTTTAGAGACTAAAGACACTTTACATACCAAAAGCCTTTTGGCGAGAACGCTTTAAAAGTGCTGTTTGATTAGATGAGGATGCGGCTACGGCCGCACCTCTATTCATGGTCACCATTCGATTGTAGCTTATGCAGGGCACAAAATTGTCTGTATGAACAAAAACCTGAACAGGTACTTTTACCTCTTTTCATTGAATAAAACACGAAAGACCAAAACCGCAATATTACAACACTCTCCCTATCAACCCCTTACGACCAGATCCGAGCAACAACCCTTCATGGCATGACTTTAGCATACTACCCTATGTAAACAAATCAGTGCTATTATGAAAAAGAATATTGACATCATAGAAATCAACAAACTGACACAGAATACTGACAAAATACTTATGCAGATGCTGAGAGCTGACATAAACACCTTCCGGAGTAGAAAAGCCAGCGATGCAGGATTGCGCGGAAGAAACAAGCAGGCTGCATAAGGATATTATAAAACTACATCTATCTATGAAAAGGGGGAAGCTTTAACAGCCTCCCCTTT
>DALYUO010000001.1:39698-44356 GCA_031981225.1 Pararcticibacter sp. | reverse complement strand
CATTAAACAACATAACTGTTTTGCCATCCTTTAGCTTACTAAATCGATTAACCTTCATCCTTATTAACGAGAAAATCAACCAAACTATTCGACAAATTACTTATACTTGCAGGGTATAATTTTTAAATACCATGACGAAACTCTATCCCTTCAAATTCAAAACTATCTTTAAAGATAAAATCTGGGGTGGCGAAAAGATCAGAACCTATCTTGGCAAAGACTTCTCTCCACTGCCTAACTGCGGTGAAACCTGGGAAATATCAGGTGTAAAAAGCGATGTTTCTGTTGTTAAAAATGGTGAGCTGGAAGGACAAAGCCTTGCCTCCCTCCTTGAAACATATAAAGCAGAGCTAGTTGGAAAAACAGTATATGAACGTTTCGGAAATGAATTTCCTTTATTGATAAAGTTTATTGATGCAAACGATGATCTGTCTATTCAGGTTCATCCCGATGACGAGCTTGCCCGCAAACGCCACAATTCTTTTGGTAAAACCGAAATGTGGTACGTTATAGAAGCAGACCCGGGAGCTACCCTCATATCGGGTTTCAATCAACCGGTAGATGAGGTGAAGTACCTTGATAAGTTTAACAGCGGCCGGCTCACTGATATCCTGAATAAGGAAACAGCAGAAGCCGGAGATGTGTTCTTCCTTCCTGCCGGAAGAGTTCATACCATAGGAAAAGGTCTTCTTATCGCCGAGATACAGCAAACCTCCGATATCACTTACCGTATTTACGATTTCGACAGGGTTGATGATAAGGGCAACAAGCGTGAATTACATACCGAAGAAGCGCTGGCTGCCATAGATTATAATTTTTATGATCAGTATAAGTCGCCTTACGATAAGAAAAAGAACGAGCCCGTTGAAGTTGTAACATGTCCTTATTTTACAACCAACATTCTTGATTTTAGTCAGTCGGTTTCCCGCGATTACAGCGCACATGATTCCTTCGTTATTCATGTATGTGTACAGGGGTCATATACACTTCAATATGGCGATGAACAGCTGAATGTTCATATGGGTGATTGTATCCTTCTTCCTGCTACAATAGAAAAAGTTTCATTAGAAACCTCTACAGGGTTTAAAATACTGGAAAGCTATATTTAGATGCGATATCATACAAAATATCTAACTCCCGGCACCGCTATTAAGGATGTTGCTTGCCGGGAGTTGTTATAGATTTTCCAGGATTCCACCAATATTCCGTATATTAGTAAAAATATACCGTAATGGAAAGACTTGTGTTGAAGATAAATAACCCGGACACTTACCAGCATCTGGTACGGTTATTAAAGCAATTTGACAAAAGTGAGGTTGAGATTATTGAGCAGGACGAGTTGTTCACCAGAAACAGGAGTCATCTACAAAATGAATTGAGCAATATAGATTCCGGTGCCTCCACAATGATGGGATTAGATGAGCTCAATGAGGAGCTAGAAAAAATTATAAGCAAAAGTGAGAATAAAAATCTCTGAAGGCTTTCGTTTATTGCTTTCTGAACAGGTTCTTTATATTGCAGAAGACAAACCTAAAGCTGCAAGAAAATTTAAAGATGAATTAATAAAAGAAATTCGACGAATCCCTACAATGCCCTTTTCTTATCGAAAATCAATCTATTTTGAGCAGGACGACATTCGGGATTTGATATTTAAAGGTTACGTCATAACATTCCGCATAAAGGAAGAGCAAAAAGTTATTGAAGTCTTTGGCTTTACGAAATACCGCGAGAAAATTGAACTATAAATGTCGGGAAGATACTTTCTGTTTATGAGGGGGGGGCTTACGTAGTCGTTATTGTTTAAAGAGCAAAGATTGAAATAAAATAACGAAATTGCGTCCGCTTATAAACAAATGGTATTGAGAAGGGGGACGATACGATTATTCTTAACTATTATTTTTTTAATCCAGGGATACTTTAATTCTGCGGCTCAAATCCCTGTAGTTGTACATGACTCTACCGATCAGCATATTTTCGAATTCGGTGAGATAGAAGCCTTCGAAGACACTTCGGCAAAACTAACCTTTAACGAAGTTCAAAGGAAGCCTTTTACTCCAAGCACCACAAGTACCCCCCAGACTACCAAACTCAAATCAGCTTACTGGTTCAGGATTAAAATCAGTAACACCTCGAACGTTAAAAAGCGGTTCCTTCTGGAGTTCTTTGATCAGACGATTGACGAAATAACGGCATATATACCGGATGCGTCGGGAAAGTATACGTCGAAAACTCTTGGCGACAACTACAAATTCCATCAACGGGAAATCATTCACAAGAATTTTGAGCTGCCCATTGAAAATATACGAGGAGAAGGCGTCTATTATTTTAGAGTTAAATCGTGGCAAAGAGCCGATGTTATCATCGTTCTTCGCTCCGTAAACTGGTTTATTCATTATGCCCTCGACGAGTATTTTTCATTTGGCATATTCTACGGAATGATCCTGGTATTCAGCTTTTATAATCTGCTGATGTTTTTTGCCATGAGGCAAAAGCAGTACTTGTACTATGTTCTTTACATATTGAGTATCGGCTTTTATGAAATGTCTACCGATGGGATCGCTTATCAGTATCTGTGGTCAAAATACCCTCAGTGGAATCAATATGCGTTTGGCGTGGCTTTATTCTTTGTAAGCATTTTCTCTCTGCTTTTCACTAAAGAACTGCTATACGTTAAAGCAAAAGCTCCGGCGCTAAACAAGCTGCTGAATATCCTGATAGCTGCAGGCTGTATCTATTTCATTGCCGGAATGATCGTTTACAGGCCACTATTTAATTATAAGTTCTTCGAGTTTATACCCCTGTCGGCAGCATTCTTCACTGGAATTTATATTCTCAGGAAAGGCTACCGCCCGGCACGCTTCTTCGTACTGGGTTATGGATTTCTTTTCCTCGGCTTCTCTCTTAAATTACTTATCCTGATTAGCGATGGTACTCTGAATTTCGGCGTTCTGAGTTATTACAGTCTCAGCCTGTGTTTTATCCTTGAGATGATTCTGCTCTCGTTTGCGATAGGAGATAAAGTGCGTCTGCTTAAACACAAAAAAGAAAAAGCCCAGCGCAGGATAATGGTTCAGATGAAGGAAAACGCAAGGCTGAAAGACCATATTAATAAAGAGCTTGAATCGCAGGTACAGCAACGAACAAAAGAGGTGATCGAAAAATCGTCTATCATTGAAGACCAAAACGAAGAGCTAAAAGCGGTGAATGCCATATTGAAAGAACAGGCTGAAGAAATCTCGCGGATGAATGTTCTCCTGGAGCAGGACAATATGGAGTTACAGACCAATATTGAAAAGGTGAGCCGCGCGCGGGTGATGTCTGCAGAGGTCAACTTTGAAGAATTTAGTAAAATATATCCGGATAATGAATCATGTTATCGCTTTCTGGCTGAACTGAAGTGGGAAAAAGGATACATATGCAGTAAATGCGGAAGTACGAACTATTTTCAGGGACACCTGCCCTACAGTCGCAGATGCAGCAAATGCAGCTATGAAGAATCTGTGACTACCAATACGATTTTGCACAATACAAGGATTCCCATAAACAAAGCCTTTTATATGATCTTCCTTGTTTACTCAACCAAAGGAAAGATTTCATCTCACAAGCTTTCTGAGATAGTTGCCATCAGGCAAAGCACATGCTGGGCTTATAGCACCAGGATTAAGAAAGTTATGGAAGACCGGAAAAAAGATTTGAAAAACGCAGGAGAAAAAGGCTGGAGCAAGCTAGTGCTCGACTGAATGGCGTGTATTTAAAACGTTTCTTATTACCACCTGGATTTTCTTCCAATCTGCGATTCAACGTCGTTTCTTCGCCGTTTTATCGTCACGCTGACGAACAGGAGACGAACAGCTGACGAACAACTGTAAAGCAACTGACGAACAACTGTAAAGGAATTGACGAGCAATCGACAAGGAACTGACGAACAGCTAACGAATGAAAAACGAGTTAGGAACGAATGAAAAACGAGCGGAAAACAAACATCTAACGAAGCGTGTCTTATCATGCCTTCAGCAGAAGCGGTCCGGATTTCTCATTGACACCCGGCTCTATGGTCCTTTTTCAAAAAAAGACAGTCGGTAAAGAACCGTATCAGCACCCCACCCTTCCTCTGCAAAAAACCTGTATATATAGCTTGATTATCAGCAAATAAGCCATTAAACTGTACCGGTACCGAAGCGTATCACTTTACACATAAACATCTGCAAATCAAATATTTACAAAAAATATTTTACCAAAAACCCTTGGAAGTATGCATTAAAAGCCGATAACTTTGCTTAACCAATTATTGAGGTAAGAAGACCAGTTCATTTAACTAATTATTTTTTTTATGAAAAGAAGATTACTATTACTAATGTCCTTTATTCTGTTGGGATGCATGGCATCATTTGCACAGAATATGACCGTAAAAGGAACGGTTAAGGACCAGAAAGGAGAGCCTCTGCCTGGAGTATCAATAAAGATCAAGGGTACCACTCTTGGGACATCCACAGGCATTAACGGCGACTTTACAATAAGTGCATCCGGCAACGCAGTACTTTCATTAAGCTATGTTGGCTTTAGCCCACAGGAGGTTCCAGTCAACAATCGCGCACAAATTAACATTACTTTAAAAGATGCAAACACAGAACTAAATGAAGTAGTTGTTGTGGGTTATG
>DALYUO010000001.1:34955-39688 GCA_031981225.1 Pararcticibacter sp. | reverse complement strand
ACTCAAAGGAAAAAAGACATTACAGGCTCTGTAGCCGTGGTGAAATCTTCCGATTACGAGAACCGGCCAATAGTGAGTGCTGCAGCTGCCTTGCAGGGGCAGGCTGCAGGGGTTACAGTGTCTTCGGCGTCCGGAAAACCCGGCAGCGGATTAGCTATTAGCGTTAGAGGGAATACTTCAATTAATGCAAAAAATAATCCATTGTATGTGGTTGATGGAATTGTTGTAGAAAACATCGATTTTCTAAATCCTCAGGACATCGAAAGTTTTTCTGTATTGAAAGATGCCTCATCCGCCGCCATCTATGGATCGAGCGGAGCTAATGGAGTAGTCCTGCTAACCACCAAAAAGGGAGCGTCGGGTACGTCAAAAATAGGGGTCACCGCATATACAGGGTTCTCAAACTTTGCCAAGAAGATTCCGGTACTGAATAAGGCCGAATATCTGGCGTTACTTAAGGACTTAGGAAAAACTGACCCTAATATAGCCACAACTGACTGGCAGGATGAAGTTTTTGGAACGGGAAAAGACCATAACATCCAGCTCGCTGTGTCGGGCGGTGCCGAAAACAACCGCTACTATGTTTCCGGAGGTTATCAAAAGCAACAGGGAGTGGTAGCTCCGGCTGATTACGACAGGTATTCCTTAAGGATGAACTTTAATAATAAGCCCAAGAAATGGGTAGATCTTGCTACTAATTTATCTTTTAACCGTTCTGAGTTTGTCGACATTACGGATAATGCAGGCGTAGCCAGAGGTGGCACCATCCTCTCTGCACTGACCTCTCCTCCAACTATAGGGATATTCACTGCCGACGGACGTACTTACAGTTCAAATCCAAATAAGCCCGGATGGGAGAATCCTGTAGCGGCAGCTTTTGGCCCGGATCAAAAAAGCATTGACAACCGGGCGCTGGGAAACTTTTCCGCAGACTTTAAAATACTCCCTGAACTAACCTTCAAATCAAATTTTGGTGGCGAGTACCAGGGTTCACGCTGGGACTACTTTCTTGACCCAATAACGGTTTAGGAAAATCCTCATCGACCAGCAGATTTGTCTGGCAGTGGGACAACACAGTTAACTATTCAAAAATCATAGGCAAACACAATATCCAGGCTCTGGTGGGCCACAGCATGCAGGAGTCGGATTATAAGTATACCTACGATGAGGCAAAAGATTATCCAAATGATGCCGTTCATACCTTAAATGCAGCAAAGACGAAAGTCTCTCAAAGCACTACCATGTCTCAGTGGTCCAGGCGCTCATATATAGGGCGGTTAAATTATGCCTACAATGACAAGTATCTGTTAACAACGAATATCAGGTATGATGGATCATCCCGGTTTCCGGCAGACAATCGCTGGGGCTGGTTCCCGTCTGTAAGTGCTGGCTGGAGAATCAATAATGAAGAGTTCCTGAGATCAACAGACATTTTC
The DNA here is from genome assembly GCA_031981225.1 of Pararcticibacter sp. GTDB lineage: Bacteria > Bacteroidota > Bacteroidia > Sphingobacteriales > Sphingobacteriaceae > Arcticibacter. Next base: position 38,252 of record DALYUO010000001.1, on the reverse strand, counting down.
TATGATTTAAAACTTAGAGCAGGATGGGGAAAAACAGGTAATGATCAAATTGGTGACTATGACTATTTCGCAAAATTTGATCCAAATGGAACCGGAGGATATAACTTCAATACGCTGGCAAAAGACAATCTGACCTGGGAAAAAACAGATCAAACCAATATCGGGCTTGACGCGAGCGTACTCAGGGGCCGTTTAGGAGTTACGCTTGATTATTATATTAAGAAAACCAACGACTTGCTTGTTGATGTAACGCCTCCGCCATCATCTGGCTTTGGGTCTCAGAAATATAACGTCGGATCGATGGAAAACAAAGGCTTTGAAATCGCCGTAAATGCCATTCCATTTGACAATAACTCCTTCAGATGGGATATTAACGGAAACGTTGCGTTCAATAAAAACAGGGTCAAAAGTCTTGGAGAATACACTCCTAACCTTTTCAAAGGAGACGTCTATGAACGAGGAAACGTTATAAAAATTGAACCGGGACATGCGTTAGGATCATTTTTTGGATATATTTCTGAAGGCGTAGATCCGCAAACGGGCAATATCATTTATACCGATTTAGATAAGAGCGGAAATATCGATGCAAATGACCGGACCTATATCGGCTCAGCACAACCCGACTTCACGTACGGACTAACAAACAACCTGACATATAAAAACTTTAGTCTTAACGTTTTCTTCCAGGGAGTACAGGGAAATGACCTGTTCAACGCATCAAGAATTGAACTTGAAGGGATGTATGATGTAAAAAACCAAAGTGCGGCGGTTTTGAGAAGGTGGACAGAGCAGAATCGCAATACAGATATTCCGAAAGCGGACTATGGTGTAACGAATAACACCCGCGCTTCTTCAAGATTTATTGAGGATGGTTCTTATCTACGACTGAAATCTGTGACGCTTAATTACAGTTTCAATAAGAGCGTGCTTCAGAAAGCTGGCCTCGGACGTGTGAATGTTTATGTTACCGCACAAAACCTTTTCACAATAACCAACTACAGTGGTTTTGATCCGGAAGTAAGTGTAAATAGTCCGAACGGTCCGGAAATGGGTATTGACTATGGCACCTATCCACAGGCACGTTCGTTCATCTTCGGCGTTAATTTAGACTTCTAAGAAAAATATATCCAACATGAAAAAGACAACTATATATATAACGGCAGGCATATTAGCAATATTAAGCTTTCAGTCCTGCGAGAAAGATTTTTTACAAAAGGATCCGATCAGCAGCGCTTTGCCGGGGCAAATGAACACTGCAGAAGGTTTACTGCAGGGCGCTTATGACAATCTTTATGATGAGTATTATACCATGGACTTCCTGGTTAATTCCGACGTCATGGCCGACAATTGTTATGCGGGCGGTGATAACCCCGGGATGATCAGTATTGATAAATATGATGTCATTTCTACTAATTCTATTCTCACGAGAGACTGGGACTACCTTTATACCGACATCAAAAACTGTAACATCGTGCTAAGTTTCGTTCCGGAGATGAAAGATCCTAATCTTACAGATGAACGCAGAAACGAAATTCTCGGCGAAGCTTCCGCTTTGCGCGCATGGCATTATTTCAATCTGATAAGAACCTGGAAAGAAGTGCCCATTGTTACAACGGTGCCATCATCGGTTGAAGGAATGTTTGTATCTAAGAAACCCGCAGAAGAGGTGTACGCTCAAATCATCAGTGATTTAGAATTTGCGCTACCTAAAGTTAAAACTACGGGTGCAAATAAAGGCGTTATAACTAAAGGTGTAGTAAATGCGTTACTGGCTAAAGTGTATGCACAAAAGCCCAACCCCGACTGGGCGAAAGTGGTACAGTATTGCGATGCTGTAAAAGCACTGGGTTACGATCTTGTACCGGATTATGTAAGTTTGTATCAAACAAGCGGCGAAAATAATGTCGAATCTATCTGGGAAACCCAAAACGATGGTGTAGTTCATCAAAACTGGATTACAGGGATGGTGACACCATGGATGTGGGGAGACTGGAAGAAGTTCGCTATCCCTACCCATAATCTCGTAAAAGCGTTTAACGACGAAGGCGATAATGTGAGAAAAAATGCCAGTATCAGATACGTTAATACCAGCTGGAATGACGACTATTGGACGCAACCGGTTCCTGTTATTAATAAATATCCTGACCCCGACGGCAAAAGCAATACTTACCGGTTAAGATACGCTGATATTGTTTTACTTAAAGCTGAAGCACTTACAGAACTTAATCAACTAAGTGATACCGAAAACGGCGCTCAGTTCTATGTCAATAAGGTAAGGAATCGCGTGGGACTTGCCAAAACAACGGCAACTACACAGGCTGCACTCCGGCTGGCAATAGAAAAGGAACGCCAACTGGAGCTTGCTTTTGAAGGACACAGAATGTACGATCTGATAAGGACCAACCGCGCGGCGGCAGTAATGAATGCTCAGAAAGATGGAAATAATAATCCGATTACATATAACGTAACGGATGCAAAACTATATTTCCCTATCTCCCAGAAAGAGGTAGATGCAAATCCGAACATAAATAAATAGAAAATAAACATTACACAACAGCGCCTGGCAACCGGGGCTGTTGTGTAATCATTTTTGATAAATCTAAAATCCATGAGAATCTTCGATCGTTCATCCGCTCTTCTTAACCTGATATTCTTTATTATCCCCTTTGTGAGTTGTTCAGCTAACTCCGATGAACCATCAAAGCCGGATCCTCAACCCTCAGATCATTCTGATATCACGTTATGGCTTACCAATCCCGATAAGTCGGTCTTGTTCCAGAAACAAAATATTACTTTGAACTTTGGTAGCAGCACCAATCAGAACGCGATAATCAGCGTAGATGATAGCCAAACCTTCCAAACTATGGATGGATTTGGATATTCGTTAACAGGAGGAAGCGCCATGCATATATATCGTATGGAGAAGAGTGCACGTGCTGCGCTGCTGGATGAACTCTTCAAAACAGACGGAAATAATATCGGCGTTTCTTATTTAAGAATTAGCATTGGGGCCTCCGACCTCGACGACCGTACGTTCTCTTATAACGATCTCCCTGCCGGAGAAACCGACCCGGAATTAAAGAAGTTTAGTCTTGCTCCGGACAAGACATATCTTATCCCTCTTTTAAAAGAGATTCTCGCCATTAATCCGGACATAAAAATACTTGGCTCTCCATGGTCGCCTCCTGCCTGGATGAAAACAAACAACAGTCCGAAAGGCGGATCATTAAAACCTGAATGGTACGGTACATACGCTAATTACTTTGTTAAGTACATAGAAGGAATGAAAGCTGAAGG
>DALYUO010000001.1:33701-34891 GCA_031981225.1 Pararcticibacter sp. | reverse complement strand
AGATACAAAGATTATCATTTATGACCATAACGCCGACAGGCCGGACTACCCCATCTCTATTCTGAACGACCCTGAGGCTAAGAAGTATATCGACGGATCTGCATTCCACCTCTATGGAGGAAAAATAGAAGCTCTGTCAGATGTTCATAGTGCTCATCCCGATAAGAACCTCTATTTTACAGAACAATGGATTGGCGCTCCGGGGAACTTTCCCGACAACCTGCAATGGCATACAAGGGAATTGATTATTGGCGCCACACGTAACTGGTGCCGGACTGTACTCGAATGGAATCTGGCCTCTGACTCAAAATGGGAGCCCCATACGGATGGAGGTTGTACAGAATGCCTTGGAGCTCTTACTATCACGGGTAACACGGCAGTACGTAATCCCGCTTATTATATTATAGCACATGCCTCAAAATTTGTAAGACCGGGCTCTGTCAGGATTGGTTCTACCCTTAACGTAAATCTGCCGAACGTAGCGTTTAAAACACCTGCAGGCAATAAAGTGTTGATCGTTTTAAATAACAGCAACGACGATCAACGATTCAATATCCGGTTTGCAGGCAAATCGGTCGGCACATCATTAAAAGCCGGCGCTGTCGGTACTTACATCTGGTAATATTATTAATACGCATGAAAACATACCACTTATTAATTCCGGCAATATTCATGGCGGCTTGTTCGCCGAAGATACCGCAATCCGGCCGGGCTGAGAAGCGCTTTTCGGCGGAGAACAAAACGGTCAGTGCTATTACCACGGCCGAAAACACTTCGCTCCGCCTCTCTCCTGCGGGATCTCTCACTTTTAAGGATTCGCCACAGCCGCTCGAAACACAGGTGGCTGTGTTCGTAGACCCTGGCCATACTTTTCAAAGTATTACAGGTATTGGTGCCGCGTTGACAGATGCATCAGCCGAGGTTTTCGCTAAGCTGTCTAAAGAAAAACAGCAGGAATTCCTTACGGCTTATTTTGATAAAGAAAAAGGGATTGGTTATACCCTCGCCCGCACCAATATTAACAGTTGCGATTTCTCGTCGGGAAGTTATACCTATGTTGCTGAGGGAGATAAAGATCTCAAAACATTCAGCATTGATCACGACAAACAGTTTAAGATTCCATTTATCAAAGCAGCAACGCAGGCGGCAGGTGGTAAATTGACATTATTTGTAAGCCCATGGAGTCCCCC
>DALYUO010000001.1:19899-33691 GCA_031981225.1 Pararcticibacter sp. | reverse complement strand
GAAAACCAATAACAGCATGTTAAAGGGCGGAAAACTGAAGCCTGAATTCAACCAGGCGTGGGCTAACTATTACGTTAAGTTCATTAAGGCTTATGAAGCCGAAGGGGTTCCTGTATGGGGGCTGTCAGTGCAAAATGAACCAATGGCTACACAAACCTGGGAATCGTGCATATTCACAGCAGAAGAAGAGCGCGATTTTATAAAATCACACCTCGGCCCTACCTTACATAAACAGGGATTAGGGAGTAAAAAGCTGATCGCCTGGGATCACAACCGCGACCTGATCTATCAGCGCGCCAGTACTATCCTGAACGACCCGGAAGCCGCGAAGTATGTCTGGGGAATTGGTTTTCACTGGTACGAAACATGGACGGGCGCTGGAATGAACTTTGAAAACCTGAAAAGGGTTCATGAAGCCTTTCCAGACAAGAACCTGATTTTTACAGAAGGCTGTGTAGAGAAGTTCAGGCTTGACCAGGTAGATGAATGGCGTTTAGGCGAACGTTACGGGACATCCCTGCTCAACGATTTCAACAGCGGAACAACTGCGTGGACAGACTGGAACATATTACTGGATGAAAAGGGAGGCCCCAACCATGTAGGAAACTTTTGCTTCGCTCCGGTACATGCCGACCTTCGCAACGATAAACTGATTTATACAAATAGCTATTACTATCTTGGACATTTCTCAAAGTTTATACAACCAGGAGCAAAACGGATAATCAGCTCTGCCAGCCGCGATATGCTTCAAACTACGGCCTTCCTGAACCCGGACGGAAAAGTTGTTGTAATTGTATTAAATTTGTCGGACGATAAAATACCTTACCAGCTATGGATAAGCGGGAAAGCTGCTGAAACAAGCAGTCTTCCGCATTCTATAACTACTTTAATATTTTAGTCTTAACCGATATAACCATGTTAAAAAAAATCATTTCCTTCACCCTGATCACATTCTGTTTCTCAATTGCCTATTCACAGAAGAAAAAGAGCCCGACGGCTCCCGGCATTGATAAGAAGGTGGAAGCTCTTCTTCAGAAAATGACCCTCGACGAGAAGATCGGGCAGTTAAACCAATACACCGGCGACTGGGAAGCTACAGGCCCTGTAACAAACTCCGGAAATAAACTCGAGGATGTTAAACAGGGAAAGATAGGATCGATGCTGAATGTTAAGGGAGCAAAGCATACCAGAGCACTGCAGGAAGCTGCTATGCAATCGCGCTTAAAGATCCCTCTCCTGTTCGGACTGGATGTTATTCACGGCTATCGTGTCACATTTCCTATTCCTTTAGCTGAAGCAGCGAGCTGGGATTTAGAAGTTATTGAGAAATCGGCACGTATTGCAGGCACAGAAGCGGCAGCTTCGGGTATTCACTGGACCTTTGCTCCTATGGTAGATATCGCACGCGATCCCCGCTGGGGCCGTGTAATGGAGGGCGCGGGAGAAGACACATACCTTGGTTCGCTGATAGCAAAGGCAAGAGTAAAAGGATTTCAGGGAAAAGGGCTTGGAAACCTTGACGCGGTGATGGCTTGTGCAAAACACTTCGCCGCTTATGGAGCTGCCATAGGAGGAAGAGATTACAATAGTGTTGATATGAGTCTTCGCACCCTCTGGGAAGTTTACCTCCCTCCCTTTAAAGCCGCTGTTGATGCGGGGGCTGCTACATTTATGAATTCGTTCAACGACATTAACGGCATCCCGGCAACGGGAAATAGCTACATTCAGAGAGATATATTGAAAGGAAAATGGGGATTTAAAGGATTTGTGGTGAGCGATTGGGGTTCTATAGGTGAGATGATACAGCATGGCTATGTAAAAGATAATTATGAAGCGGCCGAAGTGGCAATGAATGCGGGCAGTGACATGGACATGGAAAGCCGGAGTTATATTAATAATCTCGCTAAACTGGTAAAGGAAGGAAAAGTGAAGGAAGAATTTATTAATGACGCCGTCAGAAGAATTCTGGTTAAAAAGTTTGAACTCGGCTTATTTGATGATCCTTACCGCTTCAGCAATGAACAACGGGAGAAGAAAACACTGAACACGCCTGAGTTCCTCGAAGCAGCACGTGATGTGGCAAGAAAAAGCATTGTGCTGCTTAAGAATGAAAAACAAGTGTTACCGCTTTCTAAAAATCTTAAGTCTGTCGCCCTTATTGGTCCGCTTGTAAAAGCAGAAAAGGATATGCAGGGTTTCTGGTCGATTGACTGGGGAAAAGAAGATCATCTGGTTTCTTTATATGAGGGAATGCAGAATCAGGCAGGCAAAACTAAGCTGCTTTATGCAAAGGGATGCGAGATAAGTGACACTTCGAGAGCTGGATTCGCAGAAGCTGTAAGAACAGCTCAGCAGGCGGATGTAGTGGTAATGGCAATGGGTGAGAAATACGACATGAGCGGCGAGGCCAAAAGCCGTGCGAACATTCACTTACCGGGAAACCAGGAGGAGCTTATTAAAGCCATACAGGCTACAGGTAAACCGGTAGTAGTTCTTCTGATGGCAGGCCGTCCGTTAGTGTTTAACTGGACTGCAGATAATGTTCCGGCTATTGTGTACACCTGGTGGCTCGGGAGCCAGGCGGGAAATGCTATAGCTGATGTACTATATGGCAATTACAATCCGTCGGGAAAACTTCCTATGACGTTCCCAAGGGCAGAGGGACAAATTCCTATTTATTATAACTACTTTAACACAGGGAGACCCGCAAAAGACGATAACGACCTCAACTACCGGTCGGGTTATATCGACATGCAGAAGAGCCCGCGTTATGCTTTCGGTTACGGGTTGAGCTATACCACGTTTGAATACAGCAATTTGAAATTGAGCGATACCAAGATCGGTGGAAACAAACCCGTTACCGTTTCATTTACACTCAAGAATACAGGCAGTTTAGCTGGTGAAGAAGTTGCTCAGTTATATCTGCAGGATCTGGTAGCTCGCCCTGTTCGCCCGGTTAAAGAGTTGAAAGATTTTAGAAAAGTAATGCTTAAACCAGGAGAAAGCACAACAATTACTTTTACGATAGACAAGGAAAAACTTTCCTTCTATAATGACAAATTAGAATGGATCACCCAGCCCGGTGAATTTAAAATAATGATTGGAAGCTCGTCGGACGCTGTTAAGCTTGACGGCAGCTTTACTTTGGTTGATTAGGTTCGGGGGGAGGCCATCAGGCCTCCCTCTTTATTTAATCCCATATAGCCTTATTTCAAACTGCAGCACGCATCCCGAACATTCAGGCCTGACGGTCAGCAATCCTGCCTTCTTCATGCATTATCATAGCCTCTCGTTGTAAACAAGCATTTTTTCTCCTTTGCATACACTCTCCAAACAACACGGCGAGGCTGTCCTTTTCGTCTACAGAAGAATATATCCATATAAAACACCAAAAATGACAGGAAAAGAAAACATTTAGCCGTTTTTTTAAATTTACAATATGTAATAAAAATATTAGCACTTGAGAAGATACGGCGCCCTCACCTTAAAAATCATTCTTTGGATCATTGGGATTATTATTTTCCTGGTACTTCTGCTCTTTGTATTGATACGCGTTCCATCTGTACAAAGTTGGGCACGTACAAAAGCAGTAAACTACCTGGAAGGGAAGATTGGAACCAAGGTTGAAATAAACAGGATCAGTCTGAACCTCCCAAAGTTGATAGTACTGGAAGACATTTACTTCGAAGACCAGCAACGTGACACCTTGCTGGCCGGGGATACTTTGAAAGTTGATGTGAGCTTGTTAAAGCTCCTGGATAATAAACTTGAAATCAACGAAATTGATTTGCGTGGCATTACTGCAAACGTACACAGGAATGCCGATAGCGTATTTAACTTCGACTACATCATTAAATCTTTTGCCGGCGAACAGAAGAAAGAGCCCAAGCCGGAAGACACCACTTCAACAATGAAGTTCTCCATCGACAAAATCAATCTTGACCGCATCAGGATTGGTTATAAAGATGCTCCGTCTGCCAGCGATGTAAGCTTCTATCTTGGGCACTTTGATACCAGGATAAAAGAGTTTGACCTGGATAAGATGAAGTTCAATGTTCCCAAAATAACGCTAAGGAACGTAAACGCACGTGTTATTCAGGGCAAGCCAGCTGTTGAACCGAAGCCAATGGAGCAACATGAGGCCGAAAGTAATGAGCCCATTAATATAGACCTGAAGTTTGGCACGCTCGACCTGTCAGGAATAAAGGTGTTTTATCAAAACGACATTTCGGCAATGAAGGCCGATGTAAATTTGGGTAAGCTGGAAGTCGAATCGGATAAGCTAGATCTGAAGAATCAGAGCATTAGTCTGAATAACCTCGATTTGAGTAATTCGGAAATTCTTTTTCAGCTGGGCAAAAAAGCACAGGCAAGGGTTGTGGCGAAAGAAGCCGGAAAGGCTGCTGAAGCGACTGCAAACAACTGGAAGTTCACCGCTAAGGAAATAAACCTTGATAATAACAACATTCGGTTTGATAACTTCAACATGCCGGTCTTGAGGAAGGGAATGGACTTCGCTCACATGGATGTAAAGCAACTGAACCTGAATGCGGAGGATCTTGTGTACGGTATAGATACTATCTCAGGTAAAATCAAATCGGGAAGCTTTAAGGAAAAGAGCGGTTTTGACCTGCGCAGGCTCGAGACCTCCTTTTTTTACGGCAGTAAGGAGGCTTATCTGAATGATCTTGACATTGAAACCTCCGTTACAAGGATAAGAGATAACATCAGGATTACTTATCCCTCTATCGAGAGTATTTCTACGAATTTAGGTGATCTTGGTATTGATGCCAATCTTAACCAAACGAAAATCGGATTTAAAGATATCCTCATACTGGCTCCGGCACTTGCAAATACGGTTCCTTTAAAAGGTAACACGAATGCCGTGTTAAATATAAATGGACGTGTAAAAGGGAAGGTAAAGAATCTCGAAATACCTAATCTTGAAATATCGGGACTGGGAGGAACCAAAATTAAAGCGTCTGCTAAAACCAGAGGTTTGCCCGATATGAACAAGGCATGGCTTGATATCAATATTGATAATTTCAGCACGCGCCGGTCAGACATACTGGCGTTGGTACCCCGGGGCACTATTCCAGCTAATATCAGCATTCCTGAAGCGATCCGTCTGCAGGGGAAATTCACCGGCGGCATGAAAAATTTCAGTACCGACCTCAGCCTGAACTCAAGCTATGGAAGCATGAAAACCATAGCCTCGTATGATGCACGCGTTAAGGGAGGAGAACGGTACAAGGCCAATCTGAGGATCTTTAATTTCAATGTCGGACGACTTATCAAAAACGACAGTATCGGAAGGCTTACGCTTGCAGCAAACGTTACCGGTGCAGGCACTAATCCCAAAACAATGAGGGCACGCGCGGTTGGAAAGTTAATTAAAGCCGAGTTTAACGGATATACATACCGGAATTTAAACATTGACGGTACCGCAAACCAAGGGACGATGAGCGCTAAAGCAAACATGGCCGACCCGAACCTTCATTTTAACATGAATGCCAGTGCTAACATGTCAAAAAAATATCCGGCGGTAAAGCTTAACCTCAATATCGATAGTGTTCATCTGCAAAAGTTAAATCTTATGAAGGATGATCTTCGCTTTCACGGGAAGCTCGTTGCGGACCTTCCTACTGCCGATCCCGATTACCTCAATGGGTCCATCACACTGAGTAATGCATTGATCGCAAAAGACGGGGAGAGGTTTTCTCTTGATAGTGTCAGTATCGTATCGACTGCAAACGCTGATAGTAACAGCTTAAAGTTACGTTCGGAGATCATGTCAGCAAATATTCAAGGCAAGTATAAATTAACACAAATCGGTCTGGCGATGCAGGACTTGATCAGCAAGTACTTCTCAACCACTACTAAAAAACAAGCGGCGAAGTACGATCCTCAATATTTTACATTTAACGCTAAGATTGTAAATGCGCCCATTTTCAGGCAGCTTGCACCGGACCTGAAAGAGCTGGCAACTATTGTTCTGAACGGCAACTTTGATAGCAGAAATCAACAAATGGCTGTAAACGGATCGATCCCGCGCATACTATATGGCACTAATGATCTGAATAATCTTCAGCTAAGAGTGAATACTACAGATACTGCAATAAACTATTCAGTTACTTTAGACCGCATTCACACAGGATCGATTCAATTGCTCTCTACAAGTATTGCCGGCAATGTTCAGAACAACACTGTTTACACCGCGATCCAGACGAAGGATAAAGAGAATAAAACCGACTATCGTATCGCGGGAGCTCTTAAGGCTTTAGAAGATGCTTATCAGTTTAGCCTCAACCCCAACGGGCTTCTGCTGAATCATACCCGCTGGACTGTGAGTAATGATAACGCAATTCAGTTTGGAGCGAAAGGGATTCAGGCGACCAACTTTGTGCTGTCGAATGCAAATCAACAACTGAGCATCAATACAAGCCCTCCCGGTCTAAATAATCCGCTTTTAGTCGATTTCCGGAATTTCCAGATAGAAACACTCACCAACATAGTGAAACAGGATTCCCTGCTTGTCGGGGGAACAATAAACGGTAATGCTACGGTTCGGAACTTCGAGGCCTCTCCTATCTTCACATCAGACCTGAATATCCGCAACTTTAGCTTCAGGGGAGATACCGTTGGCAATATAGCCATCAAGGTAAACAATGAACAAGCAAATACTTTTGCGGCAAACGTGAACATAACAGGCCAGGGTAACCAGGTTGACCTCACAGGATTTTATTATACCAATAACAGCAGTTTCGATCTCGACCTGAACATCGGCAACCTGAGCATGAAAAGTATAGAGGGCTTCGCAATGGGAAGCATCAGGCAGGCTAAGGGCAATCTTCAGGGGAAGCTTGATATTACAGGAACTACGAGTGCACCGGCCATTCGTGGAGGAATAGGGTTTAAGGATGTTGCCTTTAACGTAACGATGTTAAACTCCTATTTCAGAATTCAGGATGCAGCCCAGATCAGCTTCAACGACGAGGGAATCAGGCTGAGTGATTTTTCGCTGATTGACTCTGCTAACAACAAGGCTTCCCTTAACGGAATGGTCTATACAAAAACATATACCGATTTCCGCTTTGACCTGAGACTTAATGCGACCAACTTCAGGGTGATTAATTCAACCGGGCTTGATAACGACCTTTTTTATGGGAAACTATATATCGATACCCGCCTTGGCATTAAGGGAACGATGACCTCTCCGGTGGTGGACGGATCACTGAAGATCGACCCCAACACTGATTTTACGATCGTACTTCCAAGCAACGATCCTTCTATTGAAGAAAGGGAAGGCATCGTTGAGTTTGTGGACAAGGATAATCCACAGCTTTCTAAGGTCTTTAAAGACCCGGCCGATACGTTAAATAAATCGGGGATCACAGGAATGGACGTTTCGGTGAATATTGAGCTTGACAAGGAAGCCCAAATTAATGTTCTGGTCGACCCTGCAAACGGCGATATGCTGCGAATGAAGGGAGCCGCTCAGCTTACTGCAGGAATAGACCCAAGCGGTAAGGTTAACCTCACAGGTAACCTTACAGTAGAAGAAGGCTCTTACGACCTGAGTCTTAGTTTCCTGAAAAGAAGGTTCGAAATCAAAAAAGGCAGTTCGCTTACCTGGAGCGGCGAACCATTAATGGCTACGGCTGATGTAACAGCCGTTTATGTAGCCAATACTGCACCGATCGACCTCGTGGAGGCCCAATTAGGCAGTGAACCTCAAACGACTCTTAACACCTATAAACAAAAGCTGCCGTTCAATGTCAACCTGATGTTGCGTGGAGAGCTGATGAAACCCGATATCTCTTTTGACATTGTTCTTCCAGAAGATAATTACACCGTCTCCTCTGATATTATCAGTAATGTGAACGGACGTTTGACTCAGTTACGCAGCGACCCTTCGGAGCTTAATAAACAGGTATTTGCAGTGCTTCTGCTTGGAAGGTTCGTTTCAGAGAATCCATTTCAGAGCAGCGCCGGAGGAGGAGGCCTTGAATCGACAGCACGGCAAAGTGTGAGCAGGGTACTATCCGATCAGCTAAACAACCTTGCCGGAGATATGATCGGCGGTGTGCAGCTGGAGTTTGACCTGCAATCGACCGACGACTATACCACCGGGGAAAGAGCTAACCGCACAGACCTGAATGTGGGACTGTCTAAGAGACTCCTTAATGACCGTCTGAAAGTAACTGTCGGAAGCAATTTTGAGCTGGAAGGCCCACGGCAGCAAAACGCTAAAACCAGCAATATTGCCGGGGATATTCAGGCAGAATACCAGTTATCTAAAAATGGCAGATACCTGCTCAGGGCATATCAGAAGAACCAGTACCAGGTTGCCCTTCAGGGGCAAGTTATAGAGACCGGGGTTGGGTTTGTTATTACAATGGACTATAACAAGTTCAGGGAAATATTCGGCAAGTCAAGAGAGGAAAAGAGGCGTCAAAGAGCACGGAGATCAGCGAAAGAAACGACAAAAGAGAATGAATAGAATTTATATAAAGTATATTTTATTATTGTTTACATCGCTGTTGATGGCATGTAATGTCACTAAGAATGTACCCCAGGGAGATTATCTCTATACGGGAGCAAAAGTTAAAATAGAAGACAAAGACGTTAAAAGGAAAGAGAAAAAGGTTCTTGAACCGGATCTGAACAGCATTCTCCGACCCCGGCCTAACACGTCTATATTAGGACTAAGGCCAAAGCTCTGGATTTACAATATTACAAGAACTGCAAAAAAAGGGCCTCGAAAATGGATTAAGAAATGGGGCGAGCCCCCCGTTCTTTTCAGCTCTGTAAAAGTAGATTACAACCGCGACCTCATTGTTAACAGACTTGAGAACAAGGGATTTTTCAGGGCCATGGCTACTTCTGATACCAGCATCCGCGGAAGAAAAGCATCGCTCACTTATCCCACTACTGCCGGTCCGCGATACTTGATCCGAAGCGTAAATTTTACTACGGACAGCTCTGACCTTGGAAGAGCAGTATCCGCTACTTCTGAAAATACTATACTGAAAAAAGGTGACAGTTACGATCTGGATTTAATCAAAGCAGAACGCGAACGTATTGACGCAAACCTTAAAGAAAAGGGATTTTATTACTTTAGTCCAGAGAACCTGATTATTCAGGTAGATAGTACCAGCGAACTCCATAGGGTAGATCTTTATATGAATGTAAAAGAATCTACCGCCGAAAAAGCGCGGGATATATATAAGGTTAACCACATTTATATATATCCCAACTTCAAGCTCAGAGATACAATAAAAGGCAGAACTCCTCCACCTGTAAAGTATAAGGACTTCTATATAATAGATCGTACCAAGATGTTTAAGCCGCAGGTTTTTGAACGTACGATGTTCTTTCATGAAGGAGACACTTATAACCGAACGGATCATAATCTTTCTTTAAGCCGGTTAATGAGCCTCGGCACTTTTAAATTCGTAAAGAACCAGTTCGAAGAACCGGACAGTTCAAGAGCGCTGCTCGATGCGTACTACTATCTTACTCCCTACACCAAAAAGTCGATCAGGGCTGAGGTAACGGGAACGACCAACTCGGCCAACTTTACGGGTTCTGAATTTACTTTAAGCTGGAGAAACAGAAATGCTTTTAAAGGGGCTGAACTGCTCACCGTTTCTGCCTATATTGGCACGGATGTGCAGGTGTCGGGAAATAACAGCGGAACCGCCTATGGCAACAAAATATTTCGCTATGGAGCAGAGGTAAATCTGGGAATCCCGCGATTTATTACCCCCTTTAAAGTGAACTCCAATAGTGCTTTCATTCCCCGCACCAACATAACATTAGGCTACGACTTTCTAAACAGGGAGGGAAGTTATACGCTTAATTCCTTCCGTACGTCTCTGGGTTATTCCTGGAAAGAAAGTTTAGAAAAGGAACACAGGCTAACGGTGCTGGGCGTTACTTATGTTCAGCCGTCAAGGGTCTCCGAGGCCTACGACAGTTTATCTAAGGCCAACCCGATGTACAAACATGCCATTGATACGCAGTTTATTTTTGGTCCTACCTATAATTTCAATTATACAAACACACAGAAGACTTATAAAACCAATACGTTCTACTTTAACGGTAATCTGGATCTTTCCGGCAACATAGTGGGACTTATTTCGGGCGCAAGCAGGGAAAAGGAAAAAGAGCTTTTTGGAACAGCTTATTCTCAGTATATCAGAACGGAGCTGGATTTCAGGTATTATCGGAAGCTGGGGTTAAACTCTCAATGGGCCAATAGAATCATTTTTGGATATGGTTATGCCTATGGAAACTCCAGATCGCTGCCGTTTACAAAACAGTTCTTTATCGGAGGGACAAATAGCCTCAGAGCATTCCGGGCAAGGTCTTTAGGCCCGGGCCGGTACAGAGACGAAAATCTGGGCAACGAAAATGTGCTCGCGGCTGATCAGTCGGGCGATATTAAAGTTGAGATGAATTCTGAATTCAGGCCAAAACTGTTCAGCATTGTTCGAGGAGCACTTTTCGTAGATGCGGGAAATGTTTGGTTGTTGAATAACGACCCGGACCGCCCGGGGGCTAAGTTCACTAAAAACTTCATGAAAGAGCTGGCTGTTGGTACGGGCGCCGGAATTCGTATCGATGCATCTATTCTGGTACTGCGGCTTGACGTGGCTTTCCCGATCCGAAAACCATGGCTTGCTGATGGTGAGCAATGGGTTATTGATGATATCAACTTTGGAAGCAAGGCATGGAGAAAAGACAATTTGGTTTATAACTTAGCCATAGGATATCCGTTTTAATGTTCTATGCCAGAACATATCCTGTAAGACGTTCGTCTTTTCGAAATTGATTCGTGTGGAAGTGTGTTTAAGCCGATTCTACCAGGAATACGTCCTGTCGGTAATTATCTGAAGTAGAAGTAAATGCTAACAGCAAAAAAAAGCAGGAAAAATAATAATCCAATTATAGCATACCGTGCATTAATAGAAGTCAACGGCATTGGATTCCTCTGTTGTTTTTTTTCTTGCGCCTTGATATTGTTCGTTAGCTTATGCCAGGCTGCCCGTGTATCTACCTTAAAGTTTTCAGGATAGTCCTTTGTTTTATCCCATATTTCCTGGAGTTCTTTAAGCAGATCAGTCCGGGCAGGATCACGATCAAGCCACTCTAACAAATCATTTGTTTCATCCAGCGATAGTTCGTTAGATAAATATCTGTTCATCAGATTCCAGTACTTTTCTTCTCCCATTATACTCAGGCAATAATTAACTGAGCCAGGTACAATACATCCAGTAAATCACTTAGGGGAGTATCGTCTTCAAGGCACCTGGCAATTGCTTCATCTATGATCTGTTCATCCATGTTTCGTCGTTTTATAGTAATACATCCCGACTTTATCTTACCCCTATCCGGGTTGCTAAAAAATACCAGTGAGAAATATAAAAACGGCTAAAAGATAGCTTTTTAAATATCTGAAGGCCTTGGGCATCTGGTTCTCTACTGTTTTAACTGAGATATCCAGTCGTTCAGCTATTTGTTTATAACTTAATTGTTCATAGCGGCTTAGCAAGAAAACCAACCTGCAGGGTTCAGGAAGCGACTTTACCGCCACTTCTACCCGATGCCCTTCCTTCAGAGCAAGTGGCTCAATAGACTAAATTCCGGAGTCCGGTTCGAGTCGCGGCTGACGGGAGGACTTAATGGCATTTTTGTATAGTTTAATATAATTTACAGAATGATCAATAGTGTTTTGAAATAAATGAGCTTTAAGCGTAGAACTTATTCTTAATGAGTCTCTTCTCTCCCATAATTTATAGAATACATCCTGCACAATATCTTCGGCTATATCCTTATCCTGCACAATACGATAAGCCGTCGCGCACAGCGGCTGATAGTTCACCTCGAAAAGTGCCTCAAAGCCCGAAATATCAAGTAATAAAGGCATTGTCTTTCTTCTATATTTAATCCCTTGTAATACAGACGTAACGGCATTTAAGAACGATACAAATAGAAAAAGAATTTTATTAGTAAGGCCTTTTTTCTATATTGCGCGCATTTAATAAATTATTATTTAAACCCACAAAATAAATGAAAGTTACAGTAGTTGGAGCAGGAGCAGTAGGTGCTACCTGTGCAGACAATATCGCCAGAAAAGAACTAGCCCAGGAACTTGTATTATTAGATATCAGAGAAGGTTTTGCTGAAGGTAAGGCAATTGACATGATGCAGACTTCTGCATTACTTGGATTCGACACCAAAGTTAAAGGTGTTACCAGTGATTACGCTGCTACAGCTGGATCTGATGTAGTTGTCATTACTTCAGGACTTCCACGTAAGCCCGGGATGACCCGTGAGGAACTTATCGGAACAAACGCAGGTATCGTTAAATCGGTTACCGAAAATATCCTGAAACATTCTCCCAATACGATCATTGTTGTTGTATCTAATCCAATGGATACCATGACTTACCTTACTCTTAAAACTTCAGGTCTCCCTAAAAACCGCATTATCGGAATGGGCGGAGCTTTAGATTCATCACGTTTCAAATATTACCTGAGCCAGGAATTAGGCTGTTCTCCTGCCGACCTTAACGCTGTTGTTATTGGTGGCCACGGTGACACTACTATGATTCCTTTAATTAACCACGCTACATGGAACAGTGTTCCTGTAACTGAGTTCTTAAGCAAAGAAAAACAGGATGAGATCGTTGCTGCTACAATGGTAGGCGGAGCAACATTAACTAAACTGATTGGTACTTCCGCATGGTATGCACCTGGCGCAGGTACTGCAATGCTTGTTGAAAGCATCCTCAGAGATGAGAAAAAACTAGTTCCTTGCTGCGTTGCTCTTGACGGTGAGTACGGACAGAGTGATATCGCCATTGGTGTTCCTGTTGTGCTTGGCAAGAACGGCTGGGAAAAAATCGTTGATATTAAACTTAATGACGAAGAGCAGGCTGCATTTGCTAAAAGTGCTGAGGCTGTTCGCAGCATGAACAGTGTATTAGAACTTGCTTAATTCTATACTATTTAACTCTTCGGATTACGAAGATTAAAAAAATTGAATGATAGAAGTTTCTTTAGAAATTTTAAATCTGCACGACGACGGCTTCCACCCTTTAGTGGAAGTCGTTGCTTTTAACAGGCTGTTTAAAGCGGTGGTTGATACTGGCGCCTCGCGTACTGTACTGGATAAAACTACCATTGAGGCTTATATTGACACGGATACCCTTCTGTTGACTGATAAACTATCTACCGGCCTGGGTACCGATTCGATGGAAAGTTATACTATCAGAATCCCAGAGCTGTCTATCGGCGATCTCAGGATCTTTGACTTTGAGGCAGCAGTTCTTGATCTTTCTACAATTAATACTGCATATGAAAAAATGGAAATTACCCCTGTGATAGGAGTAATTGGAGGTGATATTCTCATGAAATACTCTGCGATCATTAACTATCGCGACAAGAAACTCAGCTTTTGCCTGCCCGGCGCTGAATCCGGTCGTTTGATTAGAACAACAACGGCTTCTGCCCGGAAAGTATAGACATTACGCTATGGAAAAAGACATTGAATCACGACAGGATATCGAATTGCTTGTTAACACCTTTTATGGCAAAGTAAAAGAAGATAATCTAATAGGTTACATTTTCGAAGACATTGCAAAAGTTAACTGGGATCTTCACCTACCAAAAATGTATGACTTTTGGGAAACCATCCTTTTCGGACGGAAAGGATTTAAAGGCAATCCAATGGAAGTACACTTTAAGTTAAACATGATACATCCGTTGGAAGCCGAACACTT
>DALYUO010000001.1:16528-19889 GCA_031981225.1 Pararcticibacter sp. | reverse complement strand
GCTGTTTAACGAGTCTGTTAACGAACTCTTCTCCGGCCCATTTGCAACCCGTGCAAAAGAGAAGGCAGAATCTATTGCCGGCCTGATGTTGTTTAAGATGAAAGGCGGAATGCTAAACAGGCCAGGAAATTCTTCCCGGCCTGATAAGTTATAACAATGTAAGATCTATTATCTTAAACATCTATACGTGCGTATTTTGCGTTACGTTCTATAAAGTCGCGCCTTGGTGCCACTTCGTCGCCCATGAGCATAGAGAATATATGATCGCACTGCGCTGCATTCTCGATAGTAGCTTGTCTCATTGTTCTGGTCTCAGGGTTCATTGTGGTATCCCAGAGCTGTTCGGCGTTCATCTCACCCAGACCTTTGTATCGCTGAATGTGAACACTATCTTCTTTCCCTGCCCCTTTAAGCTTCTGAACTGCAGCATCGCGCTCAACTTCATTCCATGCATATACCTGCTCTTTTCCTTTTTTTACAAGATATAAAGGAGGAGCTGCAATGTAAATGTATCCGAACTCGATAAGCTCTTTCATGTAACGGAAGAAGAAGGTAAGGATAAGCGTCGTAATGTGCGACCCGTCGACGTCAGCATCGGTCATGATCACTATCTTGTGATAACGCAGCTTATCAAGATTAAGCGCTTTATCATCTTCCGCAGTTCCGATACTTACGCCTAGCGCGGTGAAAATATTCTTAATTTCTTCGTTTTCGTAAATCTTGTGTTCCATCGCTTTCTCCACGTTAAGAATTTTACCTCTTAACGGAAGTATTGCCTGGAAGTAACGGTTACGGCCCTGTTTGGCAGTACCACCGGCAGAGTCACCCTCGACAAGAAACAATTCGCATTTTGCAGGGTCTTTATCAGAGCAGTCAGCCAGTTTACCAGGAAGACCCGAGCCTCCCATAACTGTTTTCCGCTGCACCATTTCTCTTGCCTTACGCGCAGCTGCACGTGCAGTAGCCGCGAGAATAACCTTATTAACGATCATCCGCGCCTCTTTGGGGTTTTCCTCAAGATAATTACCAAGGATCTCGCCCACTGCGACATCAACAGCACCTATTACCTCATTATTTCCCAGCTTGGTTTTTGTTTGCCCCTCGAACTGCGGTTCCTGTACTTTTACAGAGATCACCGCAGTTAATCCCTCACGGAAATCATCACCGGCTATTTCTATTTTCACATTCTTAAGCAAACCCGATTTCTCGGCATATGCTTTCAATGTACGGGTAAGCCCTCTTCTAAATCCGGCAACGTGCGTTCCTCCTTCGATTGTGTTAATATTATTTACATAAGAGTGAACATTTTCAGTATAGGTATCATTATACTGCATCGCAAGCTCTACCGGAACGCCTTGTTTTGTTCCTTCCACGTAAATTGGTTCGGGAATAAGCGGATTGCGGGTACCATCAAGGTATCTTACAAATTCCTTTAATCCTCCCTCAGAATAGAATTCTTCTTTTAAGTAACTTCCGTTTTCCGACACCTCCCTCTCATCGGTAAGCGACAAGCGGATGCCTTTATTGAGGAATGCCAATTCGCGGAGACGAATAGCGAGTGTTTCAAATTTATACTCCCGTGTAAGCTGAAATATTTCAGGATCGGGCAGGAAGGTTTGAATTGTTCCTGTACGCTCGCTTTCGCCAATAACCTTTACATCGAATAATGGCTTACCCCGCTCATACTCCTGGGTGAAGATCTTTCCTTCACGATGTACTACTGTGGTAAGATGTATGGACAGCGCGTTTACGCAGGAAACCCCTACTCCATGCAATCCTCCGGAAACCTTATATGTGTCCTTATCGAACTTTCCGCCCGCGTGCAGGACAGTCATTACTACTTCCAGCGCCGATTTCTTCTCTTTTTGGTGCATTCCGGTCGGGATACCACGACCGTTATCTTCAACAGTAATAGAATTATCCGTGTGGATAGTTACCTTGATATCAGAACAATACCCCGCGAGGGCCTCGTCGATGGAGTTATCTACTACTTCATAAACAAGGTGATGCAATCCCTTGACACCAACATCACCGATATACATGGCAGGACGTTTACGTACCGCCTCTAAGCCTTCTAAAACCTGTATGTTTTCTGCTGAATAATTACTCTTGTCGTTCTTTTCTTCGCTCATAGTTTGTTTAAAAGCAATAGCTTCAAATTTAACGATTTTTAGCCGCATTTCAGGTAAACTGTTGAGAAAAACAGCGTTTGTGAAGCACTTTATAATAGAGCCGTTACAACTTCGTGCATATGCTTTGCCTCTATTGTATACTCAAACCTAAAGATTATATTTGCGTTAAATTTAAATAGTAAAAGAATTCTTACGTCAATGAACATATCATTCAAATCAATGTCTAAGCTCGCTGCCGGCCTTCTAATGGCAGCAGTTGTAGTTTCATGTAACAACAATAAGGAAAAGGCTAAAGATAGCACTCCAGCCGCCACTACAGCAGAAGCAAAAGCTGACAAGATCGTTTTTGTAAACTCTGATTCACTGGTAAACAACTACGATTATTTTAAAGAAATAAAATCGAAGCTGGAGGTAAAATCTAAAAATGCACAACAGGACCTTTCGTCAAAAGGAAGTGCATTTCAGAGAGAAGTTGCCGAGTATCAACAAAAGGCAAAGGACATGAGTGCTGATGAGCGTGCCTCTACTGAACAACGCCTTGCACGTAAACAACAGGAACTGGCCGCATTCAATCAGAATGCGAGCTCTGCCCTTGCAAACGAATCGGCTGCAGAAAACGAAAAATTGTACGACAAGGTTGCCGAGTATCTTAAAACATACGCAAAGCAAAAGGGATACAAGATGGTTCTTACTTATTCTAAAAGCAACCCTTCACTCCTTTTCGCCGATGAAAGCCTTGATGTAACGCAAGACGTTGTTAAAGGGTTAAATGAAGCATATAAGAAAGATAAAAAATAGGATTAGTTAAAAAGTCCGTTAAAGAATAAAAGGCTGCAGGAACAACATCTGCAGCCTTTTATTCTTTAAGCGTACGCCTGGCCTCCCTAGAGCCGGCAGACTTTCAACTTTCAACTTTCAACTCTCAACTTTCAACTTTCAACTTTCAACTTTCAACTTGATACCTGATACTTGATACTTGATACTAAAACCATGACCGAGCACGAAAAGTACATGAGCCTGGCAATCGCCCTTTCTGAAAATAACATACAAGAGGGATCAGGCGGCCCGTTCGGGGCGGTGATCGTAAAAGACGGAGAAATAATTGCCCAGAGCGCTAATACTGTTCTTTCAACGAATGATCCTACCGGGCACGCCGAGGTATCTGCCATACGTTTAGCTGCGAAAGCGCTTAACTCGTTCGACCTTAGCGGCTGTGTTATTTACACTAG
>DALYUO010000001.1:14375-16518 GCA_031981225.1 Pararcticibacter sp. | reverse complement strand
CCTTGTCCGATGTGCCTGGGCGCTATTTACTGGGCGCGGATCTCCAGGATCTATTATGGGAATACAAGAGCCGATGCCGAAGAAATAGGATTTGATGACCAGTTTATATATAACGAGCTAAGTTTGCCAGCTGAAAAAAGGCAGCTTCCTTCCGAACAGATATTACACAGTGAATCATTATCGGTATTTAGAAAGTGGCAACTATCAGAAGACAAAAAGCACTATTAATCGTCTTCATTCTCCCAGAATCCACGCTTTTCCTGCTCAATATCTAAAAGATCATCTATTTCACGACGGTCTTTTTTTGTAGGACGGCCCGTTCCCCTGTCCCTGCTTAGTGCAGGAGCGTGAAAAGAGGACTTAAATTTGAATGTATCTTCTTCAGGCGTAATGTCTTCATAAAAAGTAACGGCAGTTTTAGCGTCGGTACGGTTGAAAGAAAGCCCTGTAACTCTTATCTGCTTCCTCTCGATACCTTTAGAAACGTGGTATACCTCCCCTATCTTTACCTCGTACGATGGTTTGATATTTTGTCCGTTAAGTTTTACGCGACCGGCTTTACAAGCTTCGGTAGCAAGCGTGCGGGTCTTAAACACACGTATCGCCCATAAGTATTTGTCTATTCTTAGTTTTTCTTTCTCAGCCATAAGTACTCCAAAGTTCAGGGTTTTATATCCCGCCTTTGCCTTTAATTCCTAATAATGATAAAAGTCCTCAAAAAACCTTTATTTTGCTAAAAAAATATTATTAAATGATTGCTCAACTACAAAAACAAATTGAAGAAGCCTGGGGGGACCGTAATCTCCTTAACTTTAGTGAATATGCCAACGCCATTCAGACCGTGATCCTCATGCTGGATAAAGGCGAATTACGTGTAGCCGAACCTGTAGCCGGAGGATGGCATGTCAACGAGTGGATTAAAAAAGCTGTAATCCTGTACTTCCCCCTCAGAAAGATGAAAGAGATTGAAGTCGGCCCGTTTGTATTTCACGACAAGATGAAGCTCAAAACCAATTATAAAGAGTTGGGCGTGCGCGTTGTACCACATGGTATCGCACGATATGGTGCTTTTCTTGCTAAAGGGGTAATTTTGATGCCTTCTTATGTAAATATCGGCGCTTACGTAGATGAGGGTACCATGGTAGATACCTGGGCTACAGTGGGCTCCTGCGCCCAGGTAGGAAAAAATGTACACCTTAGCGGAGGTGTGGGCATTGGTGGCGTTCTTGAGCCCGTCCAGGCTGCTCCTGTAATCATTGAAGATAACTGCTTTATTGGCTCGAGGGCGATTGTTGTAGAAGGCGTACGGGTTGAGAGGGAAGCGGTAATCGGCGCCGGAGTAGTTCTTACGGGTTCTACGAAAATCATCGACGTGACAGGGAGCGAACCGATTGAATACAAAGGCCGTGTTCCTGCCCGCTCAGTTGTAATTCCTGGTTCTTATACCAAGAAATTTGCAGCAGGCGACTATCAGGTTCCTTGTGCCCTGATCATTGGAACCAGAAAAGAATCAACAGATAAAAAAACATCTTTAAATGATGCGTTGCGCGAACATAATGTTGCCGTTTAATGCATAAGTTCCTCATTATACAAACTGCTTTTATCGGCGACGTCGTTTTAGCAACGGCTGTCGCCGAAGATCTGAAGCTGCATTTTCCGGAGGCACGTATTGACATGCTTCTTCGTAAAGGTAATGAATCACTTCTGAGCGATCATCCTTTTATCGGGAAGGTTTGGATATGGAATAAAAAAAAGAATAAGCTAAGGAACCTGTTCAAGCTTGCAAAAGAAATCCGCAGGGAAGAATATGACGATGTTATCAATCTTCAGCGATTCTTCTCTTCGGGTCTTTTAACGGTGCTGTCGGGAGCTAAAACAAAAAGAGGTTTTAATAAAAATCCTCTTTCTGCTTTTTTTGACATTAAGCGAGATCACATCATGACAAAAGACGGGCTTCTGCATGAGACTGAACGAAACAAACAGCTTATTGACGATATTGTAGGATCATCGATAGCCAGGCCACGCTTGCACCCCAGTGAAAGTGATTATGAGAAAGTAAAGCACCTTAAGCAGAACCCCTATATTTGCTGTGCCCCGGCTTCCGTTTGGCATACAAAACAATACCCCAAATCACATTGGATTT
>DALYUO010000001.1:12990-14365 GCA_031981225.1 Pararcticibacter sp. | reverse complement strand
AATGCAGTTCCCGCGGAGATAAATGTTTATCTCCTGGGCGGCCCGGGCGACCAGAAACTTTGCCAGGAGATTATTTCGGGCTCCGCTCATTTAAAGGCTCGCGACCTTTCAGGTTCTCTTTCTTTTCTTGAATCCGCCGCCTTAATGAAAGGTGCTCTTATGAACTATGTAAATGATTCGGCACCTATGCATTTTGCTTCTGCTGTAAATGCGCCCGTTACGGCCATCTATTGTTCAACCGTAACAAATTTCGGATTTGGCCCTTTATCTGATAAAAAACATGTCGTTGAAATTGACTACGACCTCTACTGCCGTCCCTGCGGCTTGCATGGCTACAAATCCTGCCCTCAGAAGCACTTTAAATGTGCCCATGATATTCCACATAACCGACTTATAGAAATATTAAATGAATGCTGATATAGTAAACGCACTTGAAGTACTGAACGCCGGAGGACTGATTCTTTATCCAACTGATACCATTTGGGGTATCGGCTGCGACGCTACAAATGAGAAAGCTGTCGAACGAATATTCAAGCTAAAAGGCAGGGACGCTGGAAAAAGCCTCATCGTACTCCTCGACAACGAAAACAAGTTAGAACGCTATGTGAAAGAAGTTCCGGCCCTTGCTTACGATCTGATTGAATATTCCGAAAAACCGTTAACGATCATCTATTCGCAGGCTGCGAACCTGGCTTCTAATGTAATTCATGCCGATGGAAGCGTAGGAATCCGCATTCCAAAACATCCTTTCTGCCAGCAACTTATTCAGCGTTTTCGCAAGCCTATTGTCTCTACCTCTGCTAATTTAAGTGGCGAAAAATCGCCGTCCAATTTCCTCGATATTGCACAGGAGATCATAGAGGGCGTTGATTACGTTGTAAACTTCGAACAGGATGATACCAGCCCTAAAACCCCATCCACCATTATGAAACTGGAGCCTGACGGAAAATTTGTATTTATAAGAAGGTGAGCTGCTGGATTCTAAAATACGGATGCTGCATTATGTTTCCCAAGGCTGGCACTCGTCCATTAAATAAAATAAGCTAAATGCGTTTTAGGCTTCATCATTTAGCTAATTCCATTATTTTTGCAAGTCAGGGTTATGGAACATTACCTTCAACATGCGGTATTTAAAAAACTTGGTAAACTTGCTGATGAGGCAGGAGTACCTATTTATGTGATAGGGGGCTTTGTAAGAGACATCTTTCTGGACCGGCCTTCGAAGGATATAGACATCCTTGTTGTAGGTAATGGAATCGAATTCGCTGAAAGGGCTTCAAATGCTCTTAAATGTCAGCTTTCGGTGTTCAGAAACTTTGGTACCGCAATGCTAAGGTATAAGGACGTTGAAATAGAATTCGTAGGCGCCCGTAAA
>DALYUO010000001.1:11537-12980 GCA_031981225.1 Pararcticibacter sp. | reverse complement strand
GACGATCCGCTAAGGATGATGAGGGCAATCAGGTTCGCCTCTCAACTAAGCTTTAAGATTGATGAGAAGGCTTTAGAGGCTATCTCTAATAATAAACAACGCATTTCTATTGTATCGGAAGAAAGAATAAGCGATGAGCTGAATAAGATCCTCCTTTCGCCCTTACCCTCCGTTGGCTTCAATTACTTGTTTGATACAGGCCTGCTTCATCTTATTTTCCCGCAGATGACAGAATTATATGGCGTGGAGTATATTAATGGCAAAGGACATAAGGACAACTTTTATCATACGCTCGAAGTTCTAGATAATATTGCCCTTTACAGTAACGACCTTTGGCTGAGATGGGCAGCGGTTCTGCATGATATTGCCAAACCAGCTACAAAACGTTTTGATGAGAAGCAGGGATGGACATTCCATGGCCACGAGGACCGCGGAGCACGCATGGTCCCTAAGATATTCGCACAACTTAAGCTCCCGCTGAATGAAAAGATGAAGTTTGTTCAGAAGATGGTACAACTTCATCTTCGACCGATTGTACTTGCACAGGACGTAGTGACAGATTCGGCAGTACGAAGATTATTATTCGACGCCGGGGAGGATATCGAAGCCCTGATGATGCTCTGCCATGCCGATGTTACTACGAAGAACGAATACAAAAAGAAAAAGTACCGACAGAACTTCGAACTTGTAAAACAGAAATTAAAAGACGTTGAAGAACGCGACCAAATCCGTAACTGGCAGCCTCCTGTTTCAGGAAACGACATCATGAACGCTTTTGGCATAAAGGCAGGAAGAGAAGTTGGTATCATTAAAAACCAGATAAGGGAGGCTATTCTGGAAGGAGAGATCAAAAACACAAGGGAAGAAGCTGTAGGTTTTATGATTGAAAAAGGGAAAAAGTTAGGCCTACGGCCGGTGAATGATATAAATAATTAATTTTCAAACTTTCTTAAAAAAAAGACGTTATTGTTACGCCAATTTTTTTTTATTTCGCATATAATTAAGATCAAGCATGGCTATTTACAGGTTCAGAGTTTCTTTTGAAGATTATGATGATGTTGTACGGGATATTGATATCAAATCAACTCAAACATTTGAGGATCTGCATCTTGCTATCCATAAAAGCACAGGATACAACCCTGAGCAATCCTCGTCTTTCTACGTCAGCAATGATCAATGGATAAAGGGCGACGAGATAGCATATCTGCCCAACCAGCGAAAAATCGACCGGGGAGTAACCCTCATGACGGGAACTAAGCTCAATAGATTTATTGAAGACCCTCATCAGAAGTTTTATTATACCTACAATTTTGATCGTCCTTTTGACTTTCACATAGAACTCATTAAGATATTGGATGAAGAAGCCAATAAGGAATATCCTTCTCTGGCCCGCTCTGTAGGAGAAGCTCCAAAACCAGCAGGAGCTGTCGTGGCTCCGGCGGT
>DALYUO010000001.1:8629-11527 GCA_031981225.1 Pararcticibacter sp. | reverse complement strand
AAGACATGGAAACTGTTGCCTCTGTAGACGAACTGGATGCTCCCGTAGACGTTGAAGAAGAAGAGGAAAAAGAAGAATTCATGGATGAATTCTCTGACAACGACAACTTCGAAAGTGACGAATATTCCAATAAGGACGATTATTGACGTCTCACAAATACTAACAGCCTTTCGCTTAATAAATAAGTATTAAGCGAAAGCCGTTTGACAATGACTGATCAATCCAATAAAAAGCTCATCGTAATAGCCGGCCCGACAGCCATAGGAAAAACAGAGCTTGCAATCAGAGTTGCACTCCATTTCAAAACTGAGGTCTTATCAGCCGACTCCAGGCAATTCTACCGTGAAATGAGCATTGGCACTGCTAAACCGTCTCTGGAAGAACTCCGTGCTGTTAAACATCATTTTATAGATTCTCTATCCATAACAGAAAATTACTCGGCCGGGGACTTTGAAGACCAGGGACTTAATATTCTGGCTGATATATTTTCTAAAAACGACTATGCGGTACTCGCCGGCGGCTCCGGGCTTTTTATTAAAGCTATTACAGAAGGTTTCGACGAACTACCGAAAGCCGATGCTGAAGTTCGAAATAAACTAAATCAGATTTTAGCCGAACAAGGTATTGGCGTGCTGCAACAACAATTAAAAGAGCTGGATCCGGAATATTACAGACAGGCCGATATACATAATCCTCAGCGGATAATCAGAGCGCTGGAAGTAAGCCTGTCTACAGGAAAACCATTCTCCTCCCTTCATCTGAAAAAAAAGAGGGAAAGGCCGTTCTCTGTCGTGAAGATCGGACTAAATGCCGATAGGGACTTCCTCTACCAACGCATTAATCACCGGGTCGATCTCATGGTAGAAGCGGGATTAATAGACGAAGTGAAACAACTTTTACCCTATCGCCATCTCAATGCACTTAACACAGTAGGCTACTCCGAAATATTCAGTTACCTCGATGGAGAAATCAGCTTGCAGGAAGCATTAGATGCCATAAAACAAAACACCAGAAGATTTGCAAAACGTCAGCTGACCTGGTTCCGAAAAGACCCGGAAATAAAATGGTTTAAGCCCGATGAACTGGAAGCCATCCTGGAATATATTCACTGATCCAAACATCCTGGCTACAGCAGGATTCCACTTGTTTTTTTACGCCTGAGCTGTTGGCCCGCCGAAATTCATAGGGAAGCCTCCGCCCTCTTCCGGTATCCTGATCCTTCCGTTTATTGTTTCAAACTTGGCAATATTGTCTTCAAGAGCAAGTAAAAGCCTCTTTGCATGCTCAGGAGTTAATATAATCCGCGATTTAACTCTCGCCTTTGGCACTCCAGGCATCACACGAATAAAGTCGACAACGAACTCAGTGTTTGAATGGGTAATAACAGCAAGGTTTGAATATGTTCCTTCAGCAACTTCTTCCGAAAGCTCTATGTTTAACTGATTATCTAGGTTTTCTTCCATCGTGTAAAAATAAAAAAGTCCTCCTATAACAGGAGGACTTCTATAAAGTTTTATGATATAAAGGATCAGACTGCCTCTTCTTGTTTAGAAGCCATCAGCTTATCGTATTCTTCCTGCGATCCAACGATGATACGCTCGTAGCTACGTAAGCCGGTACCCGATGGTATCAGGTGTCCTACAATTACGTTTTCTTTCAAACCTAATAAGTTATCACGCTTTCCGCTGATTGCCGCTTCATTAAGGACCTTCGTGGTTTCCTGGAATGATGCAGCCGAAATAAACGACTTAGTTCCTAAAGATGCACGGGTAATACCCTGCAGTACCGGACTCGAAGTAGCGGAGATAGCATCCCTCGCCTCTACCAGCTTCATATCTTTACGTTTGAGAAGAGAGTTTTCGTCTCTTAACTTTCTAACGGAAATAATCTGCCCTGCCTTAACTGTAGTTGAATCTCCCGGATCAGTTACAACCTTCTTATCATAGATCTCGTCATTCTCCATCATGAAGTCCCAACGATCCACTGCATCCTTTTCAAGGAAGCGTGTATCACCCGGATCCTCAATCTGAACCTTCTGCATCATCTGGTGAACAATCACCTCAAAGTGCTTGTCGTTGATCTTCACACCCTGCAAACGGTAAACTTCCTGAATACCATTAACAAGATACTCCTGAACTGCAGCAGGACCTTTGATCGACAGAATGTCTGCTGGAGAAATTGAACCGTCTGATAAAGGCATACCGGCTTTTACAAAGTCGTTATCCTGTACCAGGATGTGCTTAGAAAGAGGCACAAGATACTTCTTGATCTGGCCGTCTTTCGATTCAATAGAAATCTCGCGGTTTCCACGTTTTACACCTCCTAGTGTAACAACACCATCAATTTCGGTAACAACAGCCGGATTAGATGGATTACGAGCTTCAAAGAGCTCGGTAACACGTGGAAGACCACCTGTAATATCCCTTGTCTTACCAGTAGAACGCGGAATCTTGGCAATTACCTCACCCATCTTCACACTTGTGCCTTCATCAACTGCGATATGCGCACCTACCGGAATATTATACCCTTTTATGATATTTCCTTGTTTATCAGCTATGCGGATTACTGGATTTTTGGTTTTATCGCGTGTATCGATAATTACCTTTTCCCTGTGTCCGGTCTGCTCATCCGATTCCTCACGGAAGGTTACACCTTCTATAACGGCTTCGAAATCAATTTTTCCGCCAAACTCGGAGATAATCACAGCGTTATATGGATCCCAGCTACAGATACGGTCGCCCTTCTGAAGCTTATCTCCTTCTTTCACATACAGGTACGATCCGTAAGGGATATTGTTTGTCATAATCACGCGACGAGTTCCAGGCTCAAGGATCCTGAACTCACCTGAACGGCCAAGAACAACTTCAACCGGACCATCTTCCAGCTCATAAGGAACTG
>DALYUO010000001.1:8300-8619 GCA_031981225.1 Pararcticibacter sp. | reverse complement strand
CGATAACACCCTCGAACTTAGCATTGATCTGTGATTCAGCTGCGATGTTCGATGCAGTACCACCCACGTGGAATGTACGAAGAGTTAACTGAGTACCCGGTTCACCGATAGACTGTGCGGCAATTACACCCACGGCCTCACCAGCCTGAACACGCTTACCTGTTGCAAGGTTACGACCATAACACAATGCACAAACCCCTCTCTTACTTTCGCAGGTTAATACAGAGCGTATCTCAATTCCTTCAAGGGCCGAATGATCGATTTTATAACCAATCTCTTCATCAATATCCTGATTTGCTGCTACTAGCAGCTCTCCTGT
>DALYUO010000001.1:6972-8290 GCA_031981225.1 Pararcticibacter sp. | reverse complement strand
CGTTATCCTTCAGTGCTGTAGGATAAATTCCTCTTAAGGTACCGCAATCTGTTTCTCCAACGATCATATCCTGCGCAACGTCGTGTAAACGACGGGTCAGATAACCGGCATCGGCCGTCTTAAGAGCCGTATCCGCAAGACCTTTACGTGCACCGTGTGTAGAAATGAAGTATTCGAGTACCGATAAGCCTTCCTTAAAGTTAGAAAGAATTGGGTTTTCGATGATTTCCCCACCTGATCCCGACTTCTGAGGCTTCGCCATCAGTCCACGCATACCGCATAACTGACGGATCTGTTCCTTAGAACCACGGGCTCCTGAATCAAGCATCATGAATACTGAGTTGAATCCCTGGTTATCCGTAGAAAGGATTTCCATTACATTCGCAGTAAGCCTGTTATTGATACGGGTCCAGATATCGATGATCTGATTATAACGCTCGTTGTTGGTAATGAATCCCATGTTATAGTTATTCATCACTTCTTCAACCTCCTTAGACGCCTGATCAATTAACTTCATCTTGGCTTCAGGAATATTAAGATCCTGAAGGTTGAATGATAAGCCTCCACGGAACGCCATCTGGAATCCTAATTCCTTAATATCGTCAAGGAACTGAGCAGCACGGGCCATACCAGTGATCTTCACCACCTCGCCGATAATATCACGAAGTGATTTCTTGGTAAGCAGTTCATTGATATAACCTACTTCTACCGGAACCATCTGGTTGAACAATACTCGTCCTACCGTAGTATCAATCAGCTTATTAACGATAGTACCATCCTGCTCTTTTACATTAGCTTTAACCTTAATGAAAGCGTGCAGGTCTATCTTCTTTTCGTTATAAGCGATTATAACTTCTTCAGCAGAATAGAATGTTTGTCCTTCGCCCTTTACAACTCTTTTATCATCCGTCTTACGGCCTTTGGTAATATAATAAAGACCAAGAACCATGTCCTGTGAAGGAACGGTAATAGGAGTACCATTCGCCGGGTTCAGGATATTGTGAGAAGCAAGCATTAAAATCTGTGCTTCAAGTATAGCAGCATGACCAAGAGGTACGTGAACAGCCATCTGGTCACCGTCAAAGTCGGCGTTGAAGGCAGTACAAACCAATGGGTGCAACTGAATCGCCTTACCTTCAACCAGCTTAGGCTGGAACGATTGTATACCTAAACGGTGTAGTGTTGGAGCACGGTTTAGAAGAACCGGATGTCCTTTAAGAACGTTTTCGAGAATATCCCAAACAATCGGGTCCTTCCTGTCAACAATCTTTTTAGCCGACTTCACTGTCTTAACAACGCCTCTTTCGATCATCTTACG
>DALYUO010000001.1:231-6962 GCA_031981225.1 Pararcticibacter sp. | reverse complement strand
CGGATGATAAACGGTTTAAACAGCTCTGCAGCCATATCTTTTGGCAAACCACATTCGTGGAGCTTCAGACTTGGACCAACCACAATTACGGAACGTGCTGAATAATCCACACGTTTACCTAACAGGTTCTGACGGAAACGACCTTGTTTTCCTTTCAGGATGTCTGAAAGAGATTTTAATGCTCTGTTTCCTTCTGTCTTAACCGCATTCACTTTACGTGAATTATCGAATAACGAATCTACAGCTTCCTGTAACATACGTTTTTCATTACGTAAGATTACCTCCGGAGCCTTGATTTCAATCAGACGCTTCAAACGGTTATTACGAATGATCACACGACGATAAAGGTCGTTAAGATCCGATGTAGCAAAACGGCCACCTTCCAGAGGCACCAACGGACGCAGTTCAGGAGGAATAACCGGAACAATCTTTACAATCATCCATTCAGGATGATTTACGTTGCTGAGATGTTTCGTTAGCTGCCTGATGGCGCAGATCATAAGATTGCTGATCTAAATCCAGACGCTTAAGCAGCTCTTCAAGTGCTTCAGCTCCCATTTTAGCAACAAACTTCTGCGGATCTTTATCATCAAGATATTGATTTTCCTTAGGAAGGGTATCCAGAATATCCAGGTATTCTTCTTCTGTAAGGAAATCCATCTTGTTAATGCCGTCAGCCTCTTTGATACCTGGCTGAATAACTACATATCGTTCATAGTAGATAATAAGATCCAGCTTCTTAGTGGGAAGGCCCAGCAAATAACCGATCTTATTAGGCAATGAACGGAAATACCAGATATGAGCAACAGGAACAACAAGATTGATATGTCCCATACGCTCACGACGTACTTTCTTTTCTGTTACTTCAACACCGCAGCGATCACATACGATTCCTTTGTAGCGGATACGTTTATACTTACCGCAATGGCATTCGTAATCCTTCACAGGACCAAAAATACGCTCGCAGAATAAACCATCCCGCTCCGGCTTGTAAGTACGGTAGTTGATGGTTTCTGGTTTTAAAACTTCCCCACTTGAACGCTCAAGGATCGACTCCGGAGACGCTAAGCTGATGGTAATCGAGGTGAAGTTGCTTTTTATTTTATTATCCTTTTTATAAGACATAGCTCTTTTTTCAAGTTAAAAGTGTAAAGTATAAAGTTGAAAGTGACAGAACTCTGAACTTTCAACTTTTAACTTTACACTTAGTCCAGTGTGATATCCAAACCTAAACCTCTTAATTCATGAACCAATACATTGAATGATTCAGGAACAGAAGGCGTTGGAAGGTTCTCACCTTTAACAATCGCTTCATATGTTTTGGCACGTCCTACCACGTCATCCGACTTCACAGTAAGGATTTCCTGGAGGATATTCGATGCACCGAATGCTTCCAGTGCCCAAACTTCCATTTCACCAAAGCGCTGTCCACCAAACTGAGCTTTACCACCCAGAGGTTGCTGCGTAATAAGTGAGTACGGGCCAATTGAACGGGCGTGCATCTTATCATCAACCATGTGACCCAGCTTCAGCATATAAATAATGCCCACAGTGGTAGGTTGGTCAAAGCGCTCTCCTGTCAATCCATTGTAGAGATAAGTACGTCCGGAAGCCGGTAGTCCTGCCTTTGCAACCCACTCTTCCACTTCCTCATGAGTTGCCCCGTCAAAGATTGGAGTAGCAAACTTCATCCCCAGTTCCTTACCTGCCCATCCAAGAACAGTTTCGTAAATCTGTCCAAGGTTCATACGGGAAGGTACACCAAGAGGATTAAGAACGATGTCAACAGGTGTTCCGTCTTCAAGGAAAGGCATGTCTTCATCACGAACGATACGGGCTACAATACCCTTATTTCCGTGACGTCCTGCCATCTTATCCCCTACTTTCAACTTACGTTTCTTAGCGATGTAAACCTTAGCCATCTGAACAATCCCGGATGGAAGTTCATCTCCTACGCTGATAGCGAACTTGTCACGTTTGTACGCTCCAAGCTCCTCATTCAACCGGATATTATAATTATGAAGTAACTGCTTGATCAGCTCATTCTTATCCTCGTCTGTTGTCCACTTAGTAGGATTAATATTCGCATATTCAAGATCAGCCAGCATCTTCTGAGTAAACTTGGCGCCCTTTGGAACAAGGAGCTCCTTGTAAACATTATAAACCCCTTGTGAAGTTTTACCGTTAACGATAGTAAATAACTTTTCTGTCAGGGTATCCTTTAAATGCTTAACGGCTTTATCATGTGCCGAATCCAGTTTATCCAGTTGTGCTTTTTCTTCAGCTTTCGAAGTTTTCTTAGCACGTGAGAAAAGCTTGGTATCAATTACCACACCTCCAATCGAAGGAGGAGTTTTCAATGAAGCATCCTTTACGTCACCGGCCTTATCACCGAAAATTGCACGAAGAAGTTTCTCTTCCGGAGAAGGATCCGACTCCCCTTTAGGAGTAATCTTACCAATCAGGATATCTCCTTCTTTTACCTCTGCACCTACACGGATAATTCCATTTTCGTCAAGGTCCTTTGTAGCTTCTTCCGAAACGTTCGGGATATCAGGAGTCAATTCTTCTTCACCGCGTTTGGTGTCACGAACTTCCAGCTCAAACTCTTCAATGTGAAGAGATGTAAAGATATCCTGTGATACCACACGTTCTGAGATTACAATCGCATCCTCAAAGTTATAACCCTGCCATGGCATGAAAGCAACTTTCATGTTTCTGCCCAGAGCGAGCTCGCCGTCCTGCGTTGCGTAACCTTCACAGAGAACCTGGCCTTTATCCACCCTTTGACCTTTTCTTACAATAGGTTTAAGGTTGATACAGGTACTCTGATTGGTCTTCTTAAACTTAATCAGACTGTACGACTTAGTTTCACCTTCAAATGAAACAAGCTTATCATCTTCATTGCGATCGTATTTAATACGGATCTCGTTGGCATCAACATACTCAACAACTCCGCTTCCTTCAGCATTGATCAGGGTACGCGAGTCGCGGGCAACTCTGCCCTCCAGACCTGTACCTACAATCGGAGCTTCAGGACGAAGCAATGGAACAGCCTGACGTTGCATGTTCGAGCCCATCAGCGCACGGTTAGCATCATCATGTTCAAGGAACGGAATCAACGAAGCCGCGATAGAAGTGATCTGATTAGGCGCAATATCCATCAAATCAAGCCTTTGAGGCTCGATGACCGGGAAGTCACCTTCAAACCTTGCCTTTACGCGCGGAGTTTCAAAGTTACCATGCTCATCATACAAAGCGTTTGCCTGAGCAATGGTCTTTCCATCTTCATCTTCAGCAGATAAGTAAATTACAGGCTCTTCAACAACAACACGACCATTATCAACCTTCCTGTATGGAGTTTCGATAAAACCGAGGTTATTGATCTTTGCATGGACGCAAAGAGAGGAAATCAAACCGATATTCGGTCCTTCCGGTGTTTCGATGGTACACAAACGGCCGTAGTGGGTGTAGTGAACGTCACGAACCTCAAAACCGGCACGCTCTCTGGAAAGACCACCAGGGCCTAAAGCTGAAAGACGTCGTTTGTGAGTGATCTCAGCAAGAGGATTGGTTTGATCCATAAACTGAGATAACTGATTGGTTCCGAAGAAAGAGTTTATCACCGACGATAGCGTACGGGCATTGATCAGGTCAGTTGGCGTAAACACCTCGTTATCGCGTATATTCATACGCTCGCGGATGGTACGTGCCATACGGGCCAAACCAACTCCAAACTGAGCATACAGCTGTTCACCAACTGTACGTACACGACGATTTGACAAGTGGTCGATATCATCCACTTCAGCCTTCGAATTGATCAACTTGATCAGATACTTAACAATAGCTATAATATCAGCTTTGGTAAGCACCTTGGTTTCTTCAGAAGTTGTAAGTTTAAGCTTACGGTTGATGCGGTAACGACCTACATCACCGAGATCGTATCTCTTGTCTGAAAAGAACAAACGGTCGATAATACCGCGTGCTGTTTCTTCATCAGGTGGTTCAGCATTACGCAACTGGCGGTAGATATGTTCAACCGCTTCTTTCTCTGAATTGGATGTATCCTTTTGCAGAGTATTATATATAATCGAATAATCAGCATTGTTAGAAGCATCTTCCTTAGTCAGGATAACACTTTTAACACCTGCATCAATGATCATGTCGATGTGGTCGTCTTCAAGAATGGTTTCCCGTTCGAGAATAATCTCATTTCGGTCAATAGAAACTACTTCGCCGGTATCTTCATCCACAAAGTCTTCTACCCACTTCTTCAGCACCCTGGCAGCAAGCTTGCGGCCTACGAACTTCTTCAAGCCTGATTTGCTTACTTTTACCTCGTCGGCAAGTTCAAATAATTCGAGAATGTCTTTATCCGAATCATAACCGATAGCGCGAAGCAGAGTAGTAACCGGGAATTTTTTCTTACGGTCGATGTAAGCATACATCACGTTATTCACGTCTGTAGCAAATTCAATCCATGAACCTTTAAACGGAATCACACGGGCAGAATATAACTTGGTCCCGTTGGTATGACGGCTCTGGCCAAAGAACACACCAGGCGACCTGTGCAACTGCGACACAATTACACGTTCAGCTCCGTTAATAACAAATGTTCCTTTCGGCGTCATGTATGGGATAGTTCCCAGGTAGACATCCTGAACAATTGTTTCAAAGTCTTCGTGCTCCTCATCATTACATGACAAACGTAATTTAGCCTTTAAAGGAACACTATAAGTTAAGCCTCGCTCAATACATTCCTGTATATCATAACGTGGCGGATCAATAAAATAATCAAGAAACTCTAAAACAAAGATATTTCTTGAGTCAGAGATTGGGAAATTTTCAGAAAAAACCTTAAACAAGCCTTCCTGGTGGCGGTTGTCAGAGGTTGTTTCAAGCTGAAAAAACTCCCTGAAAGATTGCAATTGCACATCCAGGAAATCGGGATAATCGATCACGTGCTTGCTGGTTGCAAAATTTACTCTTTCGCTTTGATTTTTGTTTGCCAATGGATTAAGATTTTAGTTTAATATAAACTGTGACTTATTTTCGGGATCCTCCCCAATCTTGTAAGTCAAACAAAAATGGGTATAATACAAACAACAATAGACCCCGGCGAAAACCGGAGTCTAAAGTATCATTTTATCGAGTTAAGAGCTTACTTAATCTCAACAACAGCTCCTGCTTCTTCTAATTGTTTTTTAAGAGCTTCAGCTTCGTCTTTAGCGATACCGGTCTTAACTTCCTTAGGAGCACCGTCAACTAAATCTTTAGCTTCTTTCAGTCCAAGACCAGTAAGGTCCTTTACTAATTTAACAACTGCTAATTTCGCACCACCTGCTTCTTTCAGGATAACGTCAAATGCAGTCTGTTCTTCAGCTGCAGCAGGCGCATCGCCACCGGCAGCAGGAGCAGCAACTGCAACCGCAGCAGCAGCAGGTTCAATACCATACTCGTCTTTAAGGATCTGAGCTAACTCGTTAACTTCTTTTACTGTTAAGTTTACCAATTGTTCAGCAAACGCTTTTAAATCTGCCATTTTATTTAAATTTTACTTTTTACTAATTTATGTGACTGAGCTTTCAGGTGTCTGTCTTAACCTCTATCTTGTAATGTTTTAACTATACCTGCAAGCTTATTTCCACCTGATGAAAGGGCCGAAATAACGTTCTTAGCAGGCGACTGCAATAATCCAATGATTTCGCCAACAAGCTCTTCCTTAGATTTGAGGGTTGCCAGTGCATCTAATTGATTGTCGCCTATGAAAAGGGCAGAATCAATGTAGGCGCCTTTTAAAACCGGCTTATCACCTTTTTTTCTAAGTTCTTTGATAAGCTTCGCAGGAGCATTTGCTACAGACGAAAACAAAATCGTAGAAGAACCTTTTAATGCTTCATCTAACTCCGGAGCTTCTAATCCGGCAGCTTCCATAGCTTTACGGATCAGAGTGTTCTTTGCTACCTGGATTGGAATCCCGCTTTCAAAGAACTTCCGGCGTATTGCATTGATTTTAGCAACCGAAAGATTTGCAGTATCGGTAATGTAAAAGTTCCCGTACTCCTTAATCTGCGCAGCAAGGGATTGAACAATCTCGTGTTTCTCTTCTTTTGTCATGATTAGATCCCCGCTACTGTTTTAGTTTCAATTTCGATTCCGGGAGACATAGTAGAAGAGATATGAATGCTCTTGAAATATGTTCCTTTTGCTGCCGATGGCTTTAATCTCGAAAGTGTCTGGAGTACTTCCAGTGCATTTTCATAGATCTTATCAGCAGGGAAAGATACTTTTCCTATTGAAGTATGAATGATTCCGGTTTTGTCAACCTTAAAATCAATTTTACCACCCTTTACATCAGTTACTGCCTTTCCTACTTCCGTAGTAACAGTACCAGATTTAGGATTTGGCATCAGGTTACGCGGACCGAGAATACGCCCCAGTCTACCAACTTTCGCCATCACACTTGGCATGGTGATAATGATATCCACATCGGTCCATCCACCTTCTATTTTTGAAATATACTCATCCAGGCCAACATAATCTGCACCGGCTGCTTTCGCTTCTTCTTCCTTCTCAGGTGTTACCAAAGCCAGAACCCGCACAGTTTTACCTGTACCATGAGGAAGGGTAGCGATACCACGAACCATCTGATTTGCCTTACGCGGATCAACGCCCAAACGAACATCGATATCCACAGAAGCATCAAACTTGGTCGTTGTTACTTCTTTAAC
>DALYUO010000001.1:0-221 GCA_031981225.1 Pararcticibacter sp. | reverse complement strand
CGCTTTACCAGCCTCAATCTTGGAGAGTGCCTTTTTTTGATTTTTTGATAATCTAGCCACTTCTTAACTGATTTAATTAATTAACTGTTCCATGGTGCATTACCGGAAACGGTAATTCCCATACTACGTGCTGTACCGGCAACCATTTTCATCGCCGACTCTACAGTAAAAGCATTTAAGTCAGGCATTTTATCTTTAGCAATAACCTCAACCTGCTGCCA